>CAYXVA010000128.1:0-5018 GCA_964467975.1 uncultured Oscillospiraceae bacterium
GACACGCCAGCATCAAAACCACAATGGATCGGTATGTCCATGTGACCGATGAAACGCCTATTACCAGGCGGTCAAGCAATTTCAACTCAGCAGCGTATGTTGATATAATCCAATACAAGTCAATGCGTAAATGGCGTAAAAATGGCGTAGCCGCCAAAACGCCAAAGTGCGAAAAACCTTGTAAATACAGCATTTTTTAAGGAGATGTAGAGATATATGAAATTAGGAATCGTAGGATTACCTAACGTTGGCAAGAGCACGCTCTTCAACGCGATAACCAACGCCGGCGCGGAGAGCGCCAACTATCCATTCTGCACAATCGATCCGAACGTCGGCATGGTCGCCGTGCCCGACGAGCGGCTGGATTTCCTGCGCAACCTCTACAACCCCAAGAAATACACGCCCGCCGTTATCGAGTTCGTGGACATAGCCGGCCTCGTCAAGGGCGCGAGCCGCGGCGAGGGCCTGGGCAACAAGTTTTTGGAGAACATACGTCGCACGGACGCGATAATCCACGTCGTCAGATGCTTCGACGACGAGAACATAATCCACGTCGAGGGCGGCACCGACCCGGCGAGGGACATCGATATAATAAACCTCGAGCTCATCATGGCAGACATGGAGCTCGTCGAGCGGCGCATCGACAAGAGCAAAAAGGCCGCAAAGTGCGGCGACAAGAAATTCCTGCACGAGGTCGAGGTGTTCGAGCGCCTGCTTGCGCACCTCAACGAGGGCAAGAGCGCGCGCAGCTGGGAGTGCAACGCCGACGAGCACGAGCTCATCGAGACGGTCGACCTCCTGAGCCTCAAGCCCGTGATATACGCCGCCAACATGGACGAGGACGGCATCGCCAATCTCGACGGAAACGCCTATTACCAGGCGGTCAAGAGCATCGCGGACGCCGAAGGCAGCCAGGTCCTGCCGATATGCGCGCGCACCGAGCAGGAGATAGGCGAGCTCGAGCCGGAGGAGCGTGAGATGTTCCTCGAAGAGCTCGGATTGCATGAGAGTGGGCTCGACCGGCTCATAAAGTGCTCATACTCGCTCCTGGGCCTCATTAGCTTTCTCACCTGCGGCAGCGACGAGGTGCGCGCCTGGACGATAAAAAACGGCACCAAGGCGCCACAGGCGGCGGGTAAGATACACTCCGACTTCGAGCGCGGCTTTATTCGCGCGGAGATCGTCGCCTTCGACGACCTGAAAGCCTGCGGCACCATGGCCGCGGCCAAGGAGAAGGGCCTCGTGCGCAGCGAGGGCAAGGACTACGTCATGAAGGACGGCGACGTGACACTGTTTCGATTCAACGTGTGAGAAAAAGGCGGGCTTCGTGCCCGCCTTTTTCATTTCGCGTGGAACTTTAGCCACACTACTACGTCATAGACACAGTTACACATACAAAATTGGAGGTATTTGTATGAAAAAGTTTGCTTCCCTTGCGCTCGCGCTTGCGCTGACGCTTTCGCTCGGCACTGCGGCGCTGGCCGACACGGTCAAGCTCAGCGACGTAAAGTCCACCGACTGGTTTTACACCGAGGTGAACAGCATGATAGCCGCCGGGTATATCGACGGCTATGAGGACGGCACGTTCAGGCCGGACCGCGACGTGAGCGTGGCCGAGTTCGTCACCATGACCGCTAAGTGCCTCGGCATCGAGACCGGCGCAGAGTACGGCCATTGGGCCGGTAAGCAGATGGGCTACGCCTATGACAACGGCTGGCTCACCGAGCAGGACAGCGCGTGGACGCAGTTTAACACGCCGGTGACCCGCCAGCTCGCCGCGAAGATCCTCGCCGTCGCGCTCGGCCTCGAGCTCACGGACGAGATCCCGTACAGCGACCACGCGAACGTGGGTCAGAGCTACGTGCTCTACGTCGGCGCGCTGTGCCAGGCCGGGCTCTTCGACGGCTTTGAGGACAACACAATCCGCCCCGGGGCCATTCTCACGCGCGCCCAGGCCGCAACGCTGATATACCGCGCGGTGAACACCGGAGAGCGCATCACCGCGGCGCCGGACGGAAAGGCTTTCGCCGAGACCGTATACCTCGCCGCGTACGACAACCCGAACTTCACCGTCACGCTCAGCGACGGCGTTGCAACGGTTGACATAAAATTTGTTGAACTTTGGACCGACGTGGCCGACCCGAATTCGACGAATCCCGAGGAGGCTGCCGAGGGACAGCGCCGCGCGGCGATAACCGAGGCCATGAGCAAGACCCGCACCATCCCCACGACGAGCCCTGTCGCGGCGGTCTATGAGCTGCCGTGCACGAGTTGGTTCCCGGGCCGCGACGCCTGGGCGGTGATAGCGACCGAGGACGGGCGCTGGTACCGTGTGGATTTGAGCGGCCAGTACAACGGCGGCGTCCCCGAGCTCACCGAGCTAACCGACCTGCGCGGCAAGGACGTCACCGCCCTGACCTGGCGCACCACAACCGTCACCGAGGGCGATGCAACCGTTGTCGGCGAGGACTACATTGTAGCAAAACTGGGCAACTTTTTCGAAATAATAGTCTGGCCGGAAAGTTGACATAATTATGTATTAAATATGCCCGGACAGCAAACGCTGTCCGGGCATATTTTGTTTACATAAAATTTACTTACTTGTGCCGTTGGCGCTTCACGCGCAGAATCTGTGGTTGCCAATGGTGATTATTTCCTCTCGTGACCATATCCAGGCGTTGGTGGCTGTTGCGGGGTTGAAGTAGTAGATTGCCCCGCCGCTCGGGTCGGCGCCGGCCAGGGCGTCGCGGGCAGCCTGATAGGCGCTGTCCGAAACAGGCTCGGCCCACTGGCCGTCGAGCATGCAGCTGAACGCGCCGGGCTGGAAAATTACCTCGGCTATCGTGTTGGGGAAGGACGGGTGCTTCACACGGTTGAGCACTACCGCACCGACTGCAACCTGTCCGGAATACGGCTCGCCGCGCGCCTCAGCCGAGATAAGCCGCGCAAGCAGCGCCAGCTCGCCGGAGGCGTCCTCACCGGCCGTATAGCTGCCCGTTGGCAGGCCGAGCGCCTCGAGCGTCTGCGGCCCGGCCTTGCCGTCCACCGTCAGCCCGTTCGTCTCCTGGAAATATCGCACGGCCGCCTCCGTGGCGCTGCCGTAGATGCCGTCTATGCTGCCCTCGTAGTATCCCCACTCTTTGAGCAGCGTCTGTATTTCGCGCACGGTGCTTCCCGAATCACCGCGCTGGTAAGTGTCGGCCCTTGCGGCCTGCACAAGCGCTATAGCAGCTATGTTCAGCGCAAAAAGCACTGCGAGCGCAAGTATCAGTTTGCGACGTTTAGTCAATAAAAATCGCCCCCTCGCACATAGAATACGAGGGAGCGGACAAGTTTATTCTTGTGAATTTTTTCTGTGTATGTTTACGCAGCGGCGCTGACGGTGAGCGTGGCCTCGTCGTTTTCGGTGACGGCGAATCCGTCGGCCGCGGTCACGGTCTCGGCGCTGCATGCAGGCATGCCGGTCACGTTCAGGCTGCAGGACACGGTGAGCTCGCCGTCTAAGTCAAAGGCTGCCGCGTCCTCGGCGGAGACAGTGAGCGAGCCGTCGCCGGAGATGGTGAGAGCGTCGCCCTCGCCGCCGGAGATGACGATAACGCCCTCTGTAGCGGTCAGGCTGCACTCGCCGGTCACTACCAGCTCGAGGTCGCCGCCGGAAAAGCTGATGACAGGCTTGCTGCTGTCAAGATTCTCTATTTCCACGGAGTCCATTGTCAACTTGCCGTCGGCATAGGTGAAGCCGCGGTAGCCGACGTTCGTGAGCTGTCCGTTGCGGATGATTGCCACGCCGTTGATTTCAAGCGAGTCAAGCGGCTCCGGGTCGGGGGTCGGAGTGGGGCTCACGGCCGGCGCGTTCAGGTCGGTCGGCGTAGTGCCGTCGGTGCGGGTCTCGTCGTCACCGCTGCCGCAGGCTGCGAAGGCAAATACCATGCAAAGGGCAAGAGCAATCGTCAGAAACTTCTTCATCGATCAGGGTCTCCTTTCGATTATTCAGCGAGGTCGAGCGCACGGCTGCGGATTTCTTCGGTGATATCGGCGACGAACTTGTCCAGGGCCACCGCGCCCTTGTCGCCGCCGGAGCGAGTGCGGACGGAAACGGTGCCGTTCTCGCTCTCCTTGTCGCCTATCACGAGCATGTAGGGTATCTTCTTGCTCTGAGCCTCGCGGATTTTGTATCCAATTTTTTCGTTGCGGAAGTCGCACTCCACGCGCACGCCGTGTGCCGTGAGCTCGTCGGCCACCTTCTGGGTCCAGTCACGGCTGCGGTCGGTTATCGGCATGACCTTCACCTGCACAGGCGAGAGCCAGGTTGGGAACGCGCCGCCGAAGTGCTCGGTGATAACGCCGATGAAGCGCTCGATGCTGCCGAGCAGCGCGCGGTGAATCATGATGGGCCTGTGCTTCGCGCCGTCCTCGCCGACATACTCGAGCTCGAAGCGCTCGGGCATCTGGTAGTCGAGCTGAATCGTGCCGCACTGCCAGGTGCGTCCCAGGCTGTCGGCCAGGTGGAAGTCCAGCTTGGGGCCGTAGAAGGCGCCGTCGCCCTCGTTTATTTCGTAGGTCTTGCCCATCTCCTCGACGGCGGCCTTGAGCGTGGCCTCGGCGTCGCGCCAGGTGGCCTCGTCGCCCATGTGGTCCTCGGGCATGGTGGAGAGCTCTATCTTATAGGTCAGCGCAAAGGTGGAGTAGATTTCGTCGAATATCTTCACGACTCCCTTTATCTCGTCCTTGAGCTGCTCGGGGGTCATAAAGATGTGCGCGTCGTCCTGCGTGAAGCACCGGACGCGGAACAGGCCGTGCAGCGCGCCGGAGAGCTCGTGGCGGTGGACTATGCCCAGCTCGGCCATGCGTATCGGCAGGTCGCGGTAGGAGTGCGGCTCGTTCTTGTACACCAGCATGCCGCCGGGGCAGTTCATCGGCTTTATGGCGTAGTCCTCGCCGTCAATGACGGTGGTGTACATATTGTCCTTGTAGTGGTCTCAGTGGACGCTGCGGTGACAGAGTTCCTGGTTGAGTAT
>CAYXVA010000129.1:0-5005 GCA_964467975.1 uncultured Oscillospiraceae bacterium
GCCGAGGGTATCTGCTCGCTCTCGACCATGTACTGCGCCAGATCCTCGGCTATCTCGCCCGTCACGAGCTCCACAGAGCCGACATACGGCTCCTTGAGGCCCAGGTCGCGGCTGACGGTCAACATGCCGTCACGGCCCACCAGGCCGCCCACATCGAGCTTCCCGTCGCCGCGCGTCGGCAAATCCGCCTGTGGGTTCGTCACATAGCCGCGCACGTTGCCGCCGGAGTCGGAGACGGCAATCACGCTGCCCACCGGGCCGCCGCCGTTGACACGTATCGTCAGGCTCGCGTCGTCCTCTTTCATGAGCTCGCCGAGCATGCTCGCTGCGCAGAGCGTGCGCCCGAGCGCCGCGCTCGCCGTGGGGCTCAAGCCGTGTATCTCCCTCGCGCGCTCGACCGTGTCCCGGGCCGTAACGGCGGAAATCTTGACAAAGCCGTCGGTCGTGACGGCCCTGACTATCTCGTCCATATCAGTTACCTCTTTTCGCTTCAATAAAAACCCGGTCCGCGCCCGCCATGGGGCCGTCGGGCCTCGTGCGCACGCCGGTAAAGCCGCAGCGGCGCAGCTCGTCCATGACGGCGTCCGGGTCGTGGGCGTATTCCACGTGCTCCTCATTGGAGTGTTTATATGTGTCGCCCTTCACGCGCTCGAAGATGTCCATGCCATAGAGCAGGGCGTTCCTCTTTTCGTCAAAGCGCCCGCGCCAAAGGCAGAGCACGTCGTCCGTCTCGTCGACGGAGACGCTCCCGTCCATGGAGCGCAAAAATTCTGGCGTGCGCAGGTCAAAAATCAGCAGCCCGCCGGGCCGTATGAAGAGCCTCAGCCGCCTGAAGGCCCGGCACAGCTCTTCAAACGGCACATAGCTGAGCGAATCGAGCGATGAGTACGCGGCATCCACCGTGCCGTACAGGTCGAGCTCGCCCACCCTCTGGCAAATAAACAGCGGCATCGCGCCGCCGCTTTCATATGCCTTTTCCCGCGCGCACATGAGCATTTCCTCGCTGCCGTCGGCGGCTATCATGTCGTAGCCGCGCGCGGCCATCTTCAGCGCGAGGGTGCCGGTGCCGCAGCACAAATCCAGCAGCAGCCGGAACTCCCCGCCGTCGGCGCGAAAGAGCGCCTCGTAGAAATCCGCGAAGCGCTCATAGTCCACATCACGCGTGAAAGCGTCGTACCAGGGTGCGAGCGCATCGTATGCGCTCACTGCTCTTTCTCGCTCTTGTGCCAGCCCGCGGTGTTGGTGACGCGCTCTGCGGCGCTGCCGGCCTCTTCCTCGCCGGTTCCATCCCCGCCGCCAAATTTTCCGGCCTTCTTCAGGCGCTCAAAAACGACCTCATAGCCGTCAGCGCCGTATTGCAGGCTGCGGTTCACGCGGGAGATGGTCGCGCTGGAAGCGCCCGTGCGCTCCAAAATGTCGTTGTAAAGCATTCCTTGACTCAGATACACCGCCACCTGGTAGCGCTGCTCCATGGCCTGCAGCTCGGTAACGGTGCAAAGGTCGTCAAAGAAGCGCTTGCACTCCTCGACGGTCTCGAGCGTCAATATTGCCTCGTACATGTCGTCGCGCCTGGGCTTCTTGTTCTGTTTATTCATTACACACCTCGTAATTTAAAGTATGATTCGTTCTTTCACATTTTATATGCTTAACGCATAAAAGTAAAGAGCCTTTACAGAGATTTATCTAAAAATTCATAATTGTTAGATTGCACATCTTTCTATTGCCAACGGGGCGGTTTTAGGATAGAATGTAAATAGAAACATTGTAAACACAGAGCAACCAGAAGGTGAGAAAGGAGTATACAATGCTCGAGTTTATAGCCGCAAATATGTCAATTGTCTGGCTGGTACTCATGGTACTGCTGCTGATTATTGAAGCTGCAACTGCGGGGCTCACCTGTATCTGGTTCGCCCTTGGCTCGCTCGCAGCGCTGATAGCGGCGCTGTTCGGCGCGGCGATATGGCTCCAGGCCGTATGGTTCCTGCTGGTCAGCATCCTCACGCTTTGGCTGACAAGGCCGCTGGCCATAAAATACCTCAACAGCCGCAGAGTTGCCACGAACGCCGACCGCGTTGTGGGCGCTGAGGGCGTCGTCAGCGAGGATATCGACAACATCGCGGGCACCGGCGCCGTGAAGCTCGACGGCAAGGAGTGGACGGCGAGGAGCGACACAGGGGTGAACATTGAAAAAGGAGCCGTAGTAATCGTCCGCCGCATCGAGGGCGTAAAACTCATTGTTGACGTTGCATAATTCGCGCCGCGTTCTGCATTTTTGCACAATCACACATTAAATTGAGGAGGAAAAGAATATGCCGCCATTTGTCACGCCCATCATATTGGGACTTCTTGTACTCATCATTATCGTCATCCTCGTGCGCTGCATACGCATCGTACAGCAGTCGAAGGCGTATATTGTGGAGCGGCTGGGCGCGTACCACGCGACATGGAACGTGGGATTGCACTTTAAGATCCCGTTCATTGAGCGTATCGCCAAGGTCGTCTCTCTCAAGGAACAGGTCGCGGACTTCCCGCCGCAGCCGGTCATCACGAAGGACAATGTCACGATGCAGATAGACACGGTCGTGTACTTCCAGATAACCGACCCGATGCTCTACACCTACGGCATAGAGCGGCCCATAGTCGCCATTGAAAACCTCTCTGCGACGACCCTTCGAAACATCATAGGCGACCTGGAACTCGACCAGTGCCTCACAAGCCGCGACGTCATCAACACCAAGATGCGCGCCATCCTCGACGAGGCGACCGACCCCTGGGGCATCAAGGTCAACCGCGTTGAGCTCAAGAACATCCTCCCGCCTAAGGACATCCAGGCGGCAATGCAAAAGCAGATGAAGGCCGAGCGCGAGCGCCGCGAGGCCATACTGCGCGCCGAGGGCGAAAAGAAGGCCGCCATCCTCACCGCCGAGGGCGAAAACCAATCCGCTATACTGCGTGCCGAGGCCAAGAAGCAGTCTCAGATACTCGAGGCCGAAGGCAAGGCCGAGGCCATCCTCGCCGTCCAGAAGGCGACCGCGGACTCCATAAGGCTCCTGAACGAGGCCGCGCCCAGCGACCCGGTCATACGTCTGCGCGCCCTCGAGGCCTTTGCGGCGGCGGCCGACGGCAAGGCCACTAAGATAATCATCCCCAGCGAGATACAGGGCCTTGCAGGCCTGGCCGAAGGCATAGTTGAGAGCGTCACGGCGCCCAAGGGCGAGGCGCAATAATTTCGCAGGTGAAATAAATGGAATTCCAGTCCAACAAAACCAAGGGTTTTCTCTCCCGGCACGGCATGCTGCCCGACCAGATGCCCCTGCCGAACGCGGTGGAGGGCTTTGTCGAGGACATGGAGCGCGGCCTCTCAGGCGAGAAAAGTTCGATGGACATGATACCCACCTATCTGAGCTGCGGCGCGCCGCCGGTCGGCAAGCGCGCGGCTGTCATAGACGCGGGAGGCACCAACTTCCGCGTCTCCCGGGTGCTCTTCTCCGAAAAGGGCCCCGTAATCGAGCGCGTGGAGCGCACAAAGATGCCCGGGGCCGTCCGCCCGGCCACGTGGGAGCAGTTCATCGACTTCACCGCCCAGGCGCTGCAGCCCATGCTCGACGGCGCGTCCGGTATAGGCTTCTGCTTCTCTTACAGGGCGGAGATAACGCCCGAGCGCGACGGCAGAGTCATCCTGATGAGCAAAGGCGTCGACCTCACCGGCTATGAGGGCCATCTCGTCTGCGCCGACCTGCTTGGCGCGCTCGAGCGCATCGGCGCGCCCAAAATGCCCGCGACGCTGGTCAACGACACGGCGGCGGTGCTGCTCTCGGGCGCGGACCTACTGCGCTCGGGCGCGTATGACAGCCTCGTCGGCCTGGTCTGCGGCACGGGACAGAACAGCTGCTGCGTCATTGACCGGCAGGAACTTGGCAAGTTGGATCTCCCGGACGGCCCCGGTATGCTCGTGAACCTCGAGTCCGGCTGCTACAACGGCTTTATTCCCGGCGACTACGACCGCGAGCTCGACGAGAGCAGCGACAACCCCGGCGACCACCTTTTCGAGAAGATGACCTCCGGCGCGTACCTGGGACGGCTGTGCCTGCTCACGCTGCGCGGCGCGGCCCGCGAAGGGCTGCTCAGCGACGACGCCGCGGGCCGCTTCCTGCTCATGAACGAGCTCACGAGCGACAAGGCCGACCGCTACACCTCCAACCTGTACGCCTCGCGGGATTTCCGCAGCCGCGACTCGCTCATAGTCAGCGACATCTGCCGCGCCATCTTCACCCGCGCGGCGAGGTGCGTCTGCGCAAACCTCTCGGCCATACTCATATTCACCGACAAGGGTCTCTCCGCGGACAAGCCCGCCTGCATCTGTGCAGACGGCTCCGTAATCCGCTACAGCAGTACCTTCCAACAGGAGCTCAACTACTACCTGGACAGCTTTACGCGCGCCATACTCGGCCGCCACTGCGTAATACATACCACTGAGGACGCCACTACTCTCGGCTCCGCGGCCGCCGCGCTGCTGAACTGACAAACAGATGCAAGACAAGGAGGGCATAACCATGCCGAACAAATTGGAACTGGGAATCACTGGCAGCGCCAGCTGCGTTGTAACCGAGGCCGACACCGCAAAAGCAGTCGGCTCCGGCGGGGTCGACGTCATGAGCACCCCCCGGCTCGTCGCGCTCATGGAAAACGCCGCAAAGGACAGCGTAGCTCCCTATCTTGAGGAGGGCACGACGACCGTTGGCACGGCGCTGAATATCCAGCACCTCGCCGCTACGCCCGTGGGAATGACCTGCACGGCCGAGAGCAAGCTCATCGAAATCGACCGCCGCCGCCTGGTCTTTGAAATGACGGCGCACGACGAAGTCGAAATCGTGGGCAAGGGCACGCATGAGCGCTTTATAGTCGACAGCGAGAAGTTTGTCGGCAAGTGCAACGCGAAGAAAAAGTCCTGAAAAAAGCGCCTCCCGGAGTTTTCCGGGCGCGAAACGCAAAAAACAAAGCCGCC
>CAYXVA010000130.1:0-4999 GCA_964467975.1 uncultured Oscillospiraceae bacterium
GGCGGTCAGGTGGCTATGCGCTTGGCGCCTACGTACATGCGGGAGTAGTAGCTCTCGTCGAGGCTGTTGATGGTGACATAGCCCGCGCCGGAGCTGGAGTGGATGAACTGGCCGTTGCCTATGTAGATGCCGACGTGGCCGACGGCCTGGCTGCTGCTGGCGAAGAACACCGCGTCGCCCGGCTGAAGGTCGGCATAGTCAACGCTCGTGCCGTTGTTGCTGTAGATGTCGGCGGCGGTGCGGCTGGTGGAATAGCCCATAGACTTGAACACGTAGCTCACAAAGCCTGAGCAGTCAAAGCCCGTGGACGGCGAGGAGCCGGCCCAGACGTAGGAGTAGCCCAGGTACTGCTTGGCGAAGGAGACGATCTGCGCGCCTATGGAGCTGCTGGCCGTCGTGGAAGCAGCGCTGGAGCCGTCATACTCTCCGAGCTCGACATAGTCGCTGCGTATGTAACCGTTCACGCCGCCGGCGCTCACGCGGAACCAGTTCCCCGCGACGCCGGTTATCTCCACGCTCTCGCCGTGGCTCGTCACGCGGAGGATTTCGCTTGTGGTGTTGGGCTCGGCGCGCATGCGCACCTCGGTCCCGTTCACCCAGCCGGTGGCAGACACGTCCAGCACCTCGGTGAAGTTCAGGTAGTCGGCGGACATGTAGCCCCAGGTGCCGTTGACGTACACGCGGTACCAGCCGTTTGAGGCCTCTTCCTCGACTATCATGGATGTACCGCTGGAGGCGGTGAAGATGATGGAGTTGTCGGTGCCGGCGCCGGAGCGCAGATTGACCTCAGTGGTGGTTGTGGCGCCGCCGATGCAGTCGGCTGCAACGGCGCCGGCGAGCATGGCGCAGACAAGCGCCGAGGCGGAAATCGTGCGGAGTAGGTTTTTCTTTGTCATGTTTCTTTATCCCTTTGCTATATCCCTGAATTTTATCCCTGCTGTAAATGATACTTCTTACTTGGATGAGAGCGCCCTGTCCAGCCACACGGCGGCCACATCCATGGCGGCGTAGAGGCTTGACTTCTCGCTCTTCTTCACCACACGGTCGCGGCTCTTCAGGTTCGGGTCCGTGAGCTGAAGCTGCACCGAAACCTTTGTCGCCACGTCCAGATCCTCGACCTTCTTTGTCTCGAGTATCTGTATCATGATGATATATTTGTCGGCCATGCTGCCGAAGTAAATGATGTTGTCCTTCCTGCGGAGCGGGTGCCCCTTATATACAAGCTCCTTGGTGGCTGCTGCCATTTTGATACCTCCATCTTCGGTTACAAAACGGTTACGAATGATGTAACCAAATTGTAACTCATGTTTTCCGTTTTGTCAACTGTTTTTAGGGATAATGTCGGGCCGGGGCGAATGCTCCGGCCCGTTTTGATGGGATAAAACCTTAAATTTGAGGGATAAAGTGTGTTTTTGTCAGAAAAACCGAATTGTAAACTTTTTGTGACGGCGCCCTATGCGGCCGCTCCTACGGGCTCGGTGGGCTCAATAACATCGTCGTCATCGCCATAGCCGGGCAGCATGGTGTACAGCGGGCTGCTGTCTGTGGGCGTAGGCGTGGGAGTGGGCGTCGGGGACGGCGTCGGGCTGGTCAGGTCTCCGAATATCATCGTGTCTCCGCCGATGCTGGTCGGGTCGGGGAACGAGCGGTACTCGAGTCCCTCGTGTACCTGCTGCATAATGTTGCGCCAGGTGATGGCCGAGGGGTTTGACCAGGAGATGGCGCCCGCCGGGATGTCGTAACCTGTCCAGACGACGCCGACGTAGTAGGGCGTCATGCCTGCAAACCAGCGGTCGTCATTGCCGCCCGAGGAGCCGGTCTTACCGGCAATTTCCTGACCAGAGAAGTACGCGCCCGTACTGGTGCCGCTTGTAACGGAGCCTATCATCATGTCGACCATGTTGTACGCCGCGTTGGCGCGCACGGCCTGGCGCTGAACAACGGGGTTATCCAGTACGACGTTGCCGTTGGCGTCGAGCACTTGGCTGTAAGTGCGCGACTCGCTGAACACGCCGCTGTTGGCGAGCGTGCAGTACGCCTGGGCCATTTCGCGCACTGTGACGCCGTAGGTCAGCTCACCGAGGGCGAGCGGGCTGGGCGCGTAGTCGTCGTCAACAAGCGTGGTGATACCGAACACGTCGCGCAGATAGCTGTAACTGGTCTCAAGGCCGAGCTTGTCAAGTATCTGCACAGCTACGGTATTCTTGGACTGGATAAGCGCATAGCGTATCGTGATAATGTCGTCGTATTGCGCAGGGGTGTTCGACGGGTAGAAGCTGAAGTGCTCAAGCGTGTACTTTCCGGAGCCCGGCGCAGCGTCCATAACCAGGGTGTTCTGCGTTATGATGCCGAGGTCGAGGGCCGGGGTGTAGACGCTCAACGGCTTTATGGAGCTTCCGGGCGGTCGCGTAGTGTCGGTGGCTCTGTTGAGCACGAGGTTGGCGTTCTTCTCGCCGACGCCGCCGCACAGCGCGACTATGTCGCCGGTATATGGATCCATAATGACGATGGCGCTCTGAAGCTGCTGTGTGCTGGCGTTGTAGTAGGTTGGAAAGTTGTCGTAGTTCTGGTAGTACGTGTCCACAATTTCCTGTATACGGCTGTCGCAGCAGGTGTAAATCTGATAACCGCCGGAGTACAGCAGCGTCTGCGCCGTATCGTAGTTGACGCCACGCACCTCCATGAGGTCGGCGATAACGTCGTCTATCACGGCCTCAACGTAGTAGCTGTAAATCTCCTGAGTGGCGACCTCCGTCTCGCTGCGCACAAAGACGAGCTCCTCGTTCACGGCCTCGGTGTACTCCTCATAGGTGATGTAGCCCTGTTCGTACATCTCACGCAGGACTGTTTCCTGGCGCTCCTTGTTGTTCTCTACGCTGTAGAACGGGCTGTAGTACGTGGGCAGATTGACTATGCCGACGATGCTGGCGCACTCGGCGAGGGTGAGGTCCTTTGGCTCTTTGCCGAAGTAGGTCTGCGCGGCGGTGTAGATGCCGTTACAGCCTTCGCCGAAATAGACGGCGTTCAGGTACCACTCTATTATCTCTTCCTTGTCGTACTTCTTTTCAAATTCGAGCGCGCGGAAAATCTCCACCAGCTTGCGCTGCACCGTGACCTCGTCCTCGCCGGTGAGGTTCTTGATAAGCTGCTGCGTTATTGTCGAACCGCCGAAGTTGTCGCGCATGCCCAGGAACATGTTGAACACTGCGCCGACGGTGCGGTACCAGTCCACGCCCTTGTGCTCATAGAAGCGTTTGTCCTCGATGGCCACGAGCGCGTGCTCAAGGTTCTCCGGTATGTCGCTATAGTCCACCCAGATGCGGTTCTCGCTGCCTGAGAGCGTGGCGAGCACGTTTCCGTCGCTGTCGTAGACGGTACTCGACTCCGAGAGCGAGTAGTCGTCGAGCGAGATATCCAGGTCGCCGACCAGCGACGTCTTGACGTAAAAGGCGAAGATGCACATAAAGAGCAAGCCGGTAGTTAGCACAATCAGCAGGACTGTGATGATTATCTTAAACGCCAGCCCTACCGCCCCGGCAGCTACTGAGCCGGCCGTGCGTACCGCCTTTTCGGCTTTATGTTGTTCCTTGGAATGTTTGGGCATTGCGTACCTCCGTGATCCACAGGCGGCGTCGGACGCCGCCGCGGCCTGTGCGCCGCAGCTGCGTAATGACACTCAACCCATTCTATCTCGATATTATATCATATCATGTCAAAATAGAGTATATAAATTATGAAAAATTCTAATCGCGCTCTCTTCTGCCAAAAACGTCCTCCTTTGTGTATCGATTCGGCAAATCTGTGGAATAATCACTGGGAAAGGAGGCTGTATTATGAAGCTATGGATTAAATTGGCTGGTACCGGCGTACTGGCTGTAGCAGCGGTTTGGAGCGCGGCGGCAGCGATAAGCGGCATAACCGGCACGGCGAGCGCAGCCGAGCAAGACCTCGAGGGCACTATCGAGTGGCCGGTCTCAGTCGAGGACGCGCAGTTTATTCTGCGCGAGTACGATGGCTGTGTAGCCGTTTTTGCCGTGGGCGAGAGCGCCCCGCTGACGATGACCGACATCGAGGTGCGCACTCTGCGCGCCGCTGACCGTGCGCTGCTCAGCGCCGGTCTGCCCGCCACTGACAGGGACGAAGTTTTGACGCTTCTGGAAGATTTAGGTTCATAGGCGCGATAAAATTGTACAAAAAATTAGTCCGACGTTAAAGAACAGAAAAAGGTGATTGATTTATTTGCCGCGATGCTGTACAATACACACGTAAGTCAAACACCGGAGGTATCACCCATGGACGAAGGCTACGGCGGCAACCGCGACGCAAGTTACGGCGGCAGCTACGACGACGGCTACGGCGCCAACTACATTACAATTGAGGACGACGAGGGCCAGGAGTTCGAGCTTGAGCAGCTCGACACGCTCGAGTGCAACGGCGCCGACTACAGCCTGTTCCTCCCTGCGGATATGTCGGAGGACGACCCCGATTACGGCTACATCATCCTGCGCGTTGAGGAAGAGGACGGCGAAGAGGTCTACTGCTCCGTCGACGACGAGGATGAGCTTGTAACGGTCTATGATATGTTCATGGAGCGCATCTTCGGCGACGAGGATACAGACGAAAGCGAAGAGGAGTAAGTTCCCCAGCCTGGTACAATTTGTTTTTAATCCTGCCCTGTGCGTGGATTTTTCTTGGGCTCATATAAACCCACATTATTTATAAGGGACGCCATATTCCAGCGTGGATTGCAGGCCTCCCGGCTCCCCTCCGAGGCGAGTTGGAAGTTGGAAGCGTGGTAGCGTTGGAGAGGCGACCCACCTGCCGGAGACGTGCAGGTTCTATTTGGGCCCCCACGGCAGTGGCGGGAGAGGCTATGCCTTCATTCGAGGGCATAGCCTTCTTTGTTTTTTCCGGGACGCGGAGCCGCCGCACAGCTTTCCGGGGCGCTTTCTTTGTTCCTTGCACAAAGAAAGCGCCCCGGACCCCGAAAGAAAAGCGC
>CAYXVA010000131.1:0-4765 GCA_964467975.1 uncultured Oscillospiraceae bacterium
ACCTCTTGCTTACGTAAATGCCCAGCCGAGATTGGTCTTTTTCGACAGGCTGAATCCCCCGGCTATGTAGCCGGGGGATTTTCATATAGGTAAGAGCGCGTGAGCTAGACGGCGCTTAGAACGACGGTTATGGCGACGGCGCCGTCTGTGCAGACGGCGCCTATGCGCCCGCCGTGCGCCTCGACTATCGCCTGGGCCATTGAAAGGCCGATGCCGTTTCCGGCGCTCGAGCGCGCCGCATCGCCGCGGTAAAAGCGCTCAAACATGCGCGTGAGCGTCTCTCGCGTCATGCCCGAGCAGCGGTTCGCGACCTCAAATACGGCGTGGCGGTGGCGCTTGCAGAGCGAGACGCCGATGTCCGTGCCGTCATCGGAGTACCGCAGCGCGTTATCAAGCAGGATGCCTGCCACGCGGCTTAACGCCTCACGGCTGCCGTTGACGGAGATTCCTGGAGTTATGTCAACCAATACGCTGCGGCCCTGCGCCCCGGCAGTGAGCCGGAAGTCCTCGCAGAGGCCGGAGAGCTCATCAGCCAGGTCGAACGCCTCTATGTCTGAGAAGGGCTGCGCCTCGTCAAAGCGGGAGAGGTCTATGAGGTCGGCGGTGAGCTTCGCCAGGCGAGCGCCGGAGTGGTGTATGGACTCGACCCACTCGTTATCCGGCAGGTCGAGTTCTAGCACGTCCGCGGCGGCCATGATGGCCGTTATCGGCGTTTTGAGTTCGTGTCCGGCGTCGGTTATAAAGCGTTTTTGCCGCTCCACGCTGGCCGCGACAGGGGATATCGCTTTGCGCGAGAGCGCGAAGAGGACCAGCGACGCGACGGCGAGCACGGCCGCAAAGCCGAATGCAGAGACGAGCAGCACCAGCTCCTGCGTCCGCTGCTGCCGCGAGCAGTCGAGAAACAGGTAGAGCGTGCCGCTGGCACCGGAGCCGGAGTAGGCGAGAAAGCGGTAGCGGCCCACGTAGCCGCTCTCCTTACCGGTTGCCATGGCCTCGTTCAGGCACTCCAATGCGCCCTCGGTGTCGACGGCGCTCACGAAGTCGAGCTGTATGTCGTCGGCCTCGCCGCTGCTGTCCACACGCACTGCGAAGTAGCGCGTTTCAAAGGGCGTCTCCTCGGTGAGAGGGTAGTCCCATGGGCGCTGCATGCCGGGCCCCTCCGGGCGCGGCAGCTCTCCGCCGAGGGCGGCCATGTCGGAGAGTAGGCCGTCGGCAGAGCGCGCGTTGAAGTAGTAGACGGCGCAGTTTATGCCCACCGCCAGCACAAAGAGCACCAGCGCAAAGGACCCCGCGCCGACGAGCACAAATTTGCGCCTGAGCCGCCTTAGCACTCCGCACCCTCCAGGGAGTAGCCCTCGCCGCGCACGGAGCGGATGCTCTCAACGGCGCCGAGCGAGCGCAGTGTGCGGCGCAGGTTTGCTATATTTGTCCAGACGACGTGGCTGTCTACGCCGGAATCCCAGCCCCATATCAGCTCCAGAAGGCGCTCGGTGGAGTAGACTCGCCGCGGCGAGCGCATGAAGAGCTCCATGAGACGGAACTCCTTGTTGTTGAGGCGCACGCTCTTCTCGCCGACAATGAGGTCGTAGTGAGAGCAGTCCAGGCACACCGTGCCGTAGGAGAGCACGTCCGGCACATAGTTGTCCGCACGCCTGAGCATGGCCTTTACCCGGGCGATAAGCTCGGCCGAGGCAAACGGCTTTGTCAGGTAGTCGTCAGCCCCCGCGTCCAGCCCGCGCACACGCGCCGGTACGTCCGAGAGCGCAGTGAGCAGCAGCACCGGGGTTTTGAGTCCGCTGTCCCTGAGCTGCTCGAGCACGTCGAGCCCGCTCATGCCGGGCAGCATTATGTCCAGGACAAGGGCGTCGTAATCGCCTGTCAGCGCCCACTCGAGCGCCTCAGTGCCGGTGGAGACCAGGTCGGCCGTGTACCGGCTGCGCTCGAGCAGCACTTGCACGGCACGCCCTATCCCGGCATCGTCCTCGGCAATAAGTATACGCATGTCGCATACCCCCTTCGCTCGAAGTATAGAGGAAAAAGTTGACGATATTGTTAACGCTGTGCATATTTTTTGTGAATGCGCAGCGCAAAAAAAGAGTGCCGGGCGGTTTGCTGCCCAGCACTCGTCTTGCCTATACACTTTCAGAAGGGCAGACCCTTCATGCCGGTTATCTTGCTCATCCCGGCGCCGCTGGCCTCCTCGACCTTGCGAAGGGCCTCGTTGACAGCGGCGATGACCATGTCCTGGAGCATTTCGACGTCCTCGGGGTCGACCGCGTCAGGGTCTATTTCAAGCGCGGTGAGCTCGCGCTTGCCGCTGACGGTTGCCTTTACCGCGCCGCCGCCGGCCGTGGCGGTGAAAGAGCTCGCCTCGAGCTCCGCCTGCATCTTGGCGAGCTCCTGCTGCATTTTCTGAGCCTGCTTCATCATATTGGCCTGATTCATTCCGCCCATGCCGCCGTAGCCGCCGCGAAAGCCTCCCTTTGCCATGTCAATTACCGTCCTTTCTGATGAATCGCACTTCCCGGAAGGCGCGCAGTTCATCCAAACTGCGCTGCGCCGCGCCGTCCATAGTCTGGAGACGAACGCTTATCTCGCGGCCCGCCGCCTCGCCGGCGGCTTTGCGCAGGATTTCCAGAGTGTGCGGGTTGTTCAGTCCATTGTAAAGTATGTCCGATGTGAGCTGTATCGTGAGTATGTCGCCTGTGAGCTCGCCGCTGGCCTCGGAGGCGCTGCGGAAGAGACGGGCATAGCCGCGCATCAGTTTCGGCTCCACGAGGGAGACAAAGCGCGCCCAGTCAAAGCCGTCCACGGCCTGAGCGGCGGTATCAGGTTCTGCCGCTGCCTGCTCGAGTCTGCCATCTGCCTCGCTCGCGTTCTCTTGGGGCTCAAACACAGCCCGAGGCGGCTCTGCGGGCGAGGCGCCTCGCACGGGTTCTGGCGCTTGCACCCAGGGCACGTCCGAGTCGTCAGGAGGAGGTGGGGCGTCGTCATCCGTCCAGGGCGGCGCATCGTCGCGGCCTGTGAGGGGTTCTGCGCTCGCGTTTACATGCTCGGTCGGTCCGGCAGATTGCGACTGCCCGGATGGCTGCACCGCCGCCTGAACAGGCTCGACGGCGCTTGCAGAAGGCGCGTCCAACTCGGGTGTCGCCGGCTTCACTGCCGGCACAGCGCCGGCTGACAGCGCGTCAAAGGACTTTTCCAACCGGCTGAGCCGCGCCTCAAGGGCAGAAGGCTCAAGCGATGGCGTGCAAAGCTGCACAAGCGTCAGCTCGGCCGTCGTGCGCGCGCTGGGGCTGTCGCGCAGTTGGGTGATGCCGTTCTGCGCCGTGGTCATGTTGTGCAGCAGCTCCTCGCGCGTGAAGAGCGAGCCGAGCCGCTTGAGAGTGTCCGAGCCGTACGCGCCGGAGACGAGCGAGGGGCCGTTTTTCGGGGCGACGGAGAGGATGAGTGTGTCGCGCATGAGGCTGTTTAGATCGCCTAGCACGCCCGCCGGGTCCTTACCGTCGCGCCAGAGCTCGGCAAAGAGGTTCAGCGCCGAGCCGCTGTCGTGCGCGGCGACGGCCTCAAGCAGCCTGACAATCCGCGCCGAACCCGCCGCACCCGTGGTCTCGAGCACCACGCCCTCGTCAATCACGTCGCGGCCTGAGCACTGGTCCAGGAGGCTCAGCGCGTCGCGCATGCCGCCGTCGGCCAGGCGCGCGAGCAGCTGCGCCGCGCCGTGGGTGAGGTTCATGCCCTCTTTTCCGGCGACGTAATCGAGGCGCTTTGCAATGACCTCGGCGTCCAGGCGGCGGAAGTTGAAGCGCTGGCAGCGCGAGAGGATTGTCGCGGGCACCTTGCGCAGCTCGGTGGTGGCGAGGATGAACATGAGGTGCTCGGGCGGCTCTTCAAGTATTTTCAGCAGCGCGTTGAAGGCGCTGGCCGAGAGCATGTGCACCTCGTCGACTATGTACACGCGCTTTTTGACCGTGGCGGGGGAGAAGATGGCCTCGTCGCGCAGCGCGCGGATGTTATCGACGCCGTTGTTGCTGGCCGCGTCTATCTCGACGACGTCCATTACCGTCCCAGCCTCGATGCCGCGACAGGCGGCGCACTCGCCGCAGGGGCTGCCGTTGACGGGGTGCTCGCAGTTGACTGCGCGCGCGAGCAGCTTGGCACAGGTGGTCTTGCCCGTGCCGCGGGTGCCGACGAACAGGTAGGCGTGGCTGGTGCGGCCAGTCATCACTTGCTGCTTGAGCGTCTCGGTTATGTTGTCCTGGCCCCAGACGTCGTCAAACGTCCGCGGCCGGTATTTGCGGTACAGAGCCTGATAAATAACGCCCAAGTCCTTTCGTAAAAATGATAATGCGGTCATTTGCAAGACTGCACACCCTTGATTGAACAGCCGACACGCCCGTTACCACGGCAGCCAGCTCGGCCCCGGCTGCCTCACGGCACACGTATGGGCCCGCTTAATGCTGCTCGGTTCCCCGCCTGACATGGTTCACGGGAATACGTTGCGCGAGACCGGAGCTTCAACGCCGCTTACCGTGGGCAGACGGCACATCGAACTGTCCTCTCTCAGGAATCCATCCCTGCTGTAGCGGATTGCAGGTTACAGGGCACCGCTAGCTCCCCGACTGGTGCAGCCTTGCAAATGACCGCTCTGGTATTATACCTCATAGAACTAATTTGCGCAACAAGTAATTTTACTCTTTACAAATTCGAAATATGTGGTATAATACTTAAGCGCCCCGAAAAACGAGAGCGCCAAATAAGGGCC
>CAYXVA010000131.1:4775-4983 GCA_964467975.1 uncultured Oscillospiraceae bacterium
TCTCTTCAGGTCCACCAAATCAATATAATCCGAACCTTTATCCAATCGGAAACGGGTTCGGATTTATTGTTTATATCGAAGAATTTGAAGATTGGTAAACACAAAAACGGGAGGACTGCCGCGCATGGCAATCCTCCCGCTGTCTTTATGTAGTCCCGCTTTTCTCAGCGTCTTTCTTCTCTTTCCATTCGGCAAAAGCCCGCTTACC
>CAYXVA010000132.1:0-4072 GCA_964467975.1 uncultured Oscillospiraceae bacterium
CTGCGAGCGCTTGACATACGTGGCGCTTGGGGCTATAATCTGTATTAAGTCAATTAATACAGTTCCCGGAGGAAGTTGCTTTGCCGTATTACGACGACTACTATGACGACGAATACTACGACCCGCCGAGGCGGTACAGGCGGCGCAGGAGAAGGCGCGGCGGACGCGTCGCGCTTATAATAATCGCGCTCATACTCCTGCTCGCGCTCTTCTTTGTCTGGCGCTTCACCGACGGGCTCACGACCTTTGCCGGGCCGGACATGAAAAACGTGCAGAACACGCTCAACTATTCGCTGGGCACGCTCGCCGGGGAGATACGGCCCGAGATGAGCGTGAACGAGTGCGGCGCAGATTACGCCGAACAGCTGCGAGCGCTGGCCTCGGAGGAGGAAGAGCTCGACGAGAGGATAAACTACATCGCCAAACACATAGACATCTACACCGAGGAGGCCGTCAAGACGGCGCTCCAGAGCCCGGAGAAGCTCGATTTCGCGCTGCTGATGCCCTTCCGGGGCGCGGACGAGAGCGGCGTGAACGCCGTTATAAACGTGGACGAGGGCGAGGTGCCCTACCTGATACAGTACGACACGCGCTGGGCCTATCACGGCTACGGCAGCTCCGTCATGGGCATCACCGGCTGCGGGCCGACGTGCCTTTCGATGGTGGCCATCGGCCTCACGGGCGACACCACGCTCACACCGGCGCGCATCGCCGACTATTCCGAGAGCGCGGGGCACTACGTCTCCGGCGCGGGCACGGCCTGGACGCTGTTCACCTCGGGCGCTGCCGACTTCGGCCTTACCGGCGAGGCGATAGCGACAGACGCCGAGGCCATGCGCGAGCGGCTCGACGGCGGCGAGATACTCATAGCGAGCATGCTGCCCGGCGACTTCACGACGAGCGGGCACTTCATCGTTATCTACGACCACGGCCTCTTTGGCTTTAATGTCTACGACCCGAACAGTGTGGAATTGAGCCGAAAAACCTGGACCTTCAGCAAGCTCGAAGGGCAGATTGCGCAGATTTGGAGCTTCAAGGCCTCGCAGAGCGCCGATTCGTCGCTGGTTGGCAGCCTCTGGTACGCCGACTGCGAGGAGTTTATCACCTTGCGCGCGGCCCCAAGCACCGCCGCCGAGGCGATAACCACCATCCCCAAGGGCGGGCAGATGACCTATGTCAGCGCCGCGGGCGAGTTCACCTGCGTCGAGTACCAGGGGCAGCGCGGCTACGTGCTCACAAGCTACATAGCGCCGGTCAGCTCCTGAATTGAACACGAAAAGCCCACGCTTTGAGCGTGGGCTTTCTCAGTTTTCGCGAGGGCCGAGCCGCCTGAGGACTTCGGTGAAGTAGTCCGGCAGCCCGGTAGTGAGGTGAACTGCCTCGTGTGTGCGCGGGTGGATGAATTTTAGCTCGCGCGCGTGGAGGCACTGGCCCGCAAGGCCCTTCTCCGCGCCGCGGCCGTAGACCTCGTCGCCGAGGAGGGGGTGGCCTATGTGCGCCATGTGGACGCGGATCTGGTGCGTGCGGCCCGTCTCGAGCTTGCACTGCACGTGCGTGTAGCCGTTGTAGCGCGCTATCACGGCCCAGTGCGTGACGGCGTTGCGCCCGCCGGGCACGACGGCCATGCGCTTGCGGTCGTTAGGGCGGCGCGCTATCGGAGCGTCGACCGTCCCCTCGTCCTCCCGCATGCGCCCGCGCACGACGCACTCGTAGACGCGCGAGAGGCTCCTGTCGGCGAGCTGGGCGCTGAGCGCGAGGTGGGCAAAGTCGTTCTTCGCGGCGATTATGAGCCCCGAGGTGTCGCGGTCGATGCGGTGCACGATGCCGGGGCGCTTTTCGCCGCCTATCCCGGAGAGGCTCTCGCCGCAGTGGTACATCAGCGCGTTGACGAGCGTGCCGTCCGGGTGCCCCGGAGCGGGGTGGACGACCATGCCGCGCGGCTTGTTCACGACTATCACGTCGGAGTCCTCGTACACCACGTCGAGCGCTATG
The DNA here is from genome assembly GCA_964467975.1 of uncultured Oscillospiraceae bacterium. Taxonomy (GTDB): domain Bacteria; phylum Bacillota; class Clostridia; order Oscillospirales; family Oscillospiraceae; genus Scatomorpha. Next base: position 1,993 of record CAYXVA010000132.1, read on the forward strand.
TCCTGCGCCGTGAGCGGGACGTCGGCGGCGTCGGGTATGGCGGCGGCGTAGACCTCGCCGGCGGCGGTTTTGCGGTTCTTCTTCACGGGCTCGCCGCTGAGCGTGACCGCGCCCTGTTCAAGCAGCCGCTGCGCCTGCGAGCGCGTGAGGCCGTCTATTGAACACGCGAGGAGAGCGTCGACTCTCTCGCCGCTCTCCTCAGCTTTTACATATAAAATCTCGCTCATTTGTCCGAAAACTCCGCCAAAATTTCCTCAAGCGTAAACTCGTACTCGCCCTTTTTCGGCTGCGCCTCCTGAGTCTTGGGCGCGGCGGAGGGCGCGGGCTGCGCGCTTTGAGCGGAGGCCCCGGCCGGGGAGGCAGGTTCGGCTGTCCGGACGCCGCTCTCAGCCGGGGCGGCGCCGGCCGCAGGGGTGGTACCGGCGGTGCGGTTGGGCTGCTGGCTTCGCGGCTGCGGGCGCTCCCACTCGGCGAAGGGGTCGTTCGGGTCGACGACCTTCGGCTGCTGGGCCTGCGGCGCCGGACGGCGCTGGGGGCGCGGCTGCTGAACGGGTATGCGCGTGCGCTCGGGCACAGGCGCGCTCGAAGGGCGCTCTGAGGCTGCGGGGCGCTCGCTCCTGGCCTCGCGCGCGGGGACGCGCCGGGCGCTCTGAGCGCTGTGGCTGCCGCCTTTGGCGTGACTGCCGCCGCGATTGCCGGAGACAGCGCGCGGCGCGCGCGCCTGACGCACGGGCTTCGCGACCTCTTCGTCCTCGTCCACGGGGGCGCCGGCGTGCTTGTATTCACGTCCGAAGAGAATGTATAGGCAGAACAGTATGCCGCAGCAGGATATGAACATATCCGCCACGTTGAAGATAGCGTCAAAGGGCGTACCGCTGAGGAAAACGGGGGAGAACATGTCCACGACATAGCCGTAGAGCACGCGGTCGATGCAGTTGCCTATCGCGCCGGCGAGCACGCCGACGACCGCCCAGCGGCCTATCGCGCCGCGTATAAGCCCGCGGCGGATGGCGTACACGGCAATAACCACAAATACCAGCGCGATTATCACGAATATCCAGCGCCAGCCGCCGCCCTGGAGTATGCCGAAGGCGGCGCCGGTGTTGTGGATGTTCACGAGCTCTAGCACGCCGGGTATGAGCGTTATGGAGCCGGTGTCAAGCGCGATATTCACCGTCACCCAATATTTGAGCCACTGGTCCAGTATCAAAACCAGCACGGCGGCAATTGCGTAAATCATAAGTCTGTCCTTTCCGGCGGGAGGGCGAAACCGCGCTCCCGCCCGGTCGGTTCTCTTTATTTACAGGCTGCGGATAGCGGCGGCGCAGCGCGGGCAGAGCTCTGGGTGCTCGGCGTCGGAGCCGACGCCGGCGTCGTGCGTCCAGCAGCGCAGGCACTTGGCCAGCTCGCTTGCCTCGACCTTGACGGTCACGCCGGGCATCTTAGTGCCGGCCCAGCCCTCGATGGGCGTGTCGGAGACTTCGAGCTCGCTGACGATGCACAGCGCGGCTAGGTCGGCGTCCTTGACGGTCTCCCACGCGGCCTTGGCCTCGTCGGCGACATACAGAGTGACCTTGGCGTCGAGCGGCTTGCCGACAATCTTCTCGGCGCGGGCGAGCTCGAGGGCCTTGTTCACGTCGTCGCGCAGCGCCATGAGGTTGGCCCAGCGGACGTTCTGCTCGTCGGAGAGCTTCCAGGCCGCTTCCACCTTCGGCATGTCGTTGAGCATGACATGGCGGGCGTCGACGCTCTTGTCGTGCGGCATGTCCTGCCAGACCTCGTTGCTGGTGAAGGCCAGCAGAGGCGCGAGCAGACGCATGACATGGTCGAGGATGATATATATCGCGGTCTGGGCGCTGCGGCGGCTCAGGCTGTCCTTTATCACGTCGAGGTAGAAGTTCGACATGTCGACGACGCAGAAGCTGTGCACGGCCGCGGTGACGCCGAAGAACTCGTACTTCTCATAGGCATTGATGCACTTTTCGACCAGCGCGTTCACGCGGGAGAGCGCCCAGCGGTCGAGCTCGGGCATCTCCTCATACGGCACCATGTCGCGGTCGGGGTCAAAGCCGTTGAGGTT
>CAYXVA010000132.1:4082-4945 GCA_964467975.1 uncultured Oscillospiraceae bacterium
ATGTAGCGCGCGGTGTTGCGGATTTTGAGGTACTTCTCGCTCAGCTGCTTGAAGATGGCGTCGGAGCAGCGCATGTCGACGCGGTAGTCGGCGCTGGCGGCCCAGAGGCGGACGATGTCCGCGCCGTACTTGGCGATAAGGTCGGCAGGGTCGACGCCGTTGCCGAGGCTCTTGTGCATGGCCTTGCCCTCGCCATCGACGGTCCAGCCGTGGCACAGGCAGGACTTATACGGGGCCTTGCCCTTGGTGGCGACGCCGATAAGTAGGCTGCTCTGGAACCAGCCACGGAACTGGTCGCCGCCCTCGAGGTACATCTCGGCGGGCCAGCGTCCCGGTGAATCGAGCTCCATGGAGGCGATGTGGGTGCTGCCGGAGTCGAACCAGCCGTCGAGAGTGTCGGTCTCTTTGGTGAAGGTCTTGCCCTTGCCGCAGTGCGGGCAGGTGAAGCCCCCGGGCAGCAGCTCGGCCGCGTCGAGCTCAAACCAGGCGTTGGAGCCGCGCTGGCGGAAGATGTCGGAGACAGAGTTTATGGTCTCGTCGTTGCAGACCGGCTGGCCGCACTCGGAGCAGTAAAAGACGGGTATCGGCAGTCCCCAGCGGCGCTGACGAGAGATGCACCAGTCGGCGCGCTCGCGGATCATGGCGATCATGCGGTCGTGGCCCCACTCGGGCATCCACTTGACGTCGTCGCAGGCCGCGCAGGCCTCCTCTTTGAAGGCGTCGACAGAGCAGAACCACTGGTCGGTCGCGCGGTAGAGTATCGGGCTCTTGCAGCGCCAGCAGTGCGCGTACTGGTGGATGATGTCCTCATAGGCGTACAGCGCGCCGCAGTCCTGGAGGTCGGCGAAGATGGCCTCGTTGGC
>CAYXVA010000133.1:0-2653 GCA_964467975.1 uncultured Oscillospiraceae bacterium
GAGACCGGACAGGTAAAGCGATGCCGACAAGACGGGCTGTATATCCGGCAGGGTGTGTCCGGCGGCACAATAAAGCGCGCCGGACGTTATCCGTGTCTGACGTCCGGCGCGAAATTCAAATGAATTTCCGGGATTTTGTCTTTATACAGCGCTTTAGCGGCGCAGTTTTTCAAAAAAGTCCGTCAGAACCTGCGCGCACTCATCGCACAGCACGCCGCCGTAGACGGCAGGCTTGTGGCCGTAGCGCTCTTCGAACAGGTTTATCACGCTGCCGACAGAGCCGGTATTGGGCTCCTTTGCGCCGTAGACGACGGTGGAGAGGCGTGCATTGATTATCGCACCGGCGCACATCGGGCAGGGCTCGAGCGTTACGAAGAGCGCGCAGCCCGAGAGGTTCCAGCTGCCCAGCGCTATGCAGGCTTCGCGTATGGCCTCCACTTCGGCGTGCGCGGTGGCGTCGTACGCCTCCTCGCGCCGGTTCCGGCCTCGGCCTATGACCTCGCCCGAGGGCGACACGACTACACAGCCCACGGGCACCTCGCCGTTTTCTGCCGCCCGGCGCGCTAAAACGAGAGCCTCGCGCATATACTTATCCAAATCCAAAATACCACCTCGGAGAGTTGCCTATGCTTGATATTTTACTCATCGGCGCCGGCTTGTCAATGGACGCGTTCGCCGTCTCCGTCACGAACAGTCTGACCATCCGCGGCTACAAATGCAGGCACGCCGTCATAACTGCGGCGTTTTTCGGCTTTTTCCAGGGCTTCATGCCCATGCTCGGCTGGCTGCTGGGCAGCACGGTCCGCAGCCTCATAAGCGCCTGGGGGCCGTACATATGCTTCTTTCTGCTCGCGTTCACGGGCGTGAAGATGATTCTCGAGGCCGCGAACGGCGAGGCGGAAGGGCAACCGGCGACCGGGCTCAAGCTCGGCCAGCTCGCCGTCATGGCCGTCGCGACCAGCCTCGACGCGCTGGCAGTGGGCGTGTCGTTCGCCTTCATGCGCGTCGCTCTGGTGCCGGCGTGTCTCACCATCGCGGCGGAGACCTTCGTCATCTGCCTCGCGGGCGGGCTTGTCGGGAGCCGCGTGTCGGGGCTCTCCTGCAAGGCCGCGGGCATACTCGGCGGGTGCGTGCTCTGCGCCATAGGGCTGCGTCTGCTGCTCGAGGGCGTGGGAGCGCTGTGAGCGCGAGCTTGACAGCGTCTGCACGTTTTGATACAGTACAGTGTGTGAGCACGCCGAACGCGGCGAATTTTTGCGCTCACGCGGAGGCAGCGCCTATGGAATTTCTCTACGCCCTCGAGAGCATACGCAACCCCGTCTGCGACGCTCTCATGTCCGCCGTAACTCAGCTCGGCGGCGAGACGGTCTACATGGCCATCGCCATCGTCGCGTTCTGGTGCGTCAGCAAGCCGCTCGGCTACTACATACTCACCACCGGCTTTGTCGGCACGGTGTTCAACCAGTTTCTGAAGATAACCTGCCGCATACCGCGGCCCTGGGTGCAGGACCCGGATTTCACCATCGTCGAGAGCGCCCGCGAGGCCGCCACCGGCTACTCCTTCCCGAGCGGGCACACGCAAAACGCCTTTGCCTCCTTCGGCTGCCTCGGCATGTGGTCGCGCAAGACGCTCTGGCGCGCAGTCTGCGCAGTCATAATCGCGCTCATCGCCCTCTCGCGCATGTATCTCGGCGTGCACACTCCGCTCGACGTCGGCGTCTCGCTGGCCGCGGGGCTCGTCCTCACGCTCGCGCTCTGGCCGCTCTTCCGCGACATTGAGTCGCGCCCTGCGCGCATGTACGCCGTGATAGGCGTCATGCTGGGCGTGACGCTCGCGTACCTGGCGTACGTCGAGCTCTACCCCTTCCCGGCGGACACGGACGCGGAAAACCTCGCGAGCGCGGTCGAAAACGGCTACAAGCTCTTCGGCGCGTGCGCGGGGATGCTGCTCGCATACTGGTTTGACCGCCGCTATCTGCGCTTTGACACCCGCGCGCCGCTTTTGGGCCAAGCGCTCAAGTGTGTACTCGGCCTTGCGCTGGTCCTGGGCATCCGCGTAGCGCTCAAGAGCCCGCTGCACGCGCTCTTCGGCGCCGGCGGCGTCGCGGACGCCGTGCGCTACTTTGTGATGGTCGTTTTTGCCGCCGCAGTGTGGCCCATGACGTTCAAGTTTTTCTCCCGCGTCGGGGCGAAAAAGTGAATTTGCGCAAAATGGCGCCACCGGTAAGCACCGGGGGCGCCGCTTTGCTCTCTCGCACTCAGTCCTGCGCGCCGAGGGCCGCAAGCGCCTCGCCGGAGAGCCGGTAGGTCGTCCACTCGCTCTGCGGCTCGGCGCCGAGGGCGAGGTAGAAACCGATACTGGGCCTGTTCCAGTCCAGGCAAGCCCACTCCAGCCGGCCGCAGCCGCGCCGGACGCACTCGCGCGCGAGATAGTGCATGAGCCCGAGCCCCACTCCCCGGCCTCGGTACTCCGGCCGGACGTAGAGGTCCTCGAGGTATATCCCCGCGCGGCCGAGGAAGGTGGAGAAGTTGTGGAAGTAGAGCGCAAACCCCGCCTCGACGCCGTTGCACACGGCAAAGACGACTTCCGCCACGCGCTTTTCAAAGAGCCACTCGGAGAGCACCTCAGGCTCGGCCACAACCCGGTCGGCCA
>CAYXVA010000133.1:2753-4937 GCA_964467975.1 uncultured Oscillospiraceae bacterium
CTTCAGGGCAGCTCTTTGCCGCAATAGGGGCATTTCTTGATAGATATCATGCCGCGCGTCGGCAGCTTCTGCCCGCAGTAGGGGCAGCGGCAGACGAACAACGGCAGGATAATCATAAACACGACCACAAGCCCCAATCCTATGTACACGAGGGCGGTGATAGTGGTGTACAGCCCTATGCCGGCGACGATAAAAGACAGCACTGTCATAAGCCAGCAAAACCTTGCGGCAGTACGCGGTGAACCCATTATGTATTTACCTCCTTGGTATCATTTACAAGTTGCGGGACGTCATAGCCTCGGTGACGGCGAGCACGGCAAGGCCCGCGGCGCGCTCAGTCGATTTCCTTGCCGCAGTAAGGGCAGCTCTTTTTGCCGAAGGCCGCGCTCACCGGCAGCATCTCGTCGCAGTACGGGCAGCGCCAGAACACCGTCGCCATAACCAGTAGGACGAACACGCCGGCGGATATGAGCACGATGCCCGCAACCTGCGCGCCGAGCAGCATGACTGCGAGGCCGGCGACCAGCAGCACGGCAAACGCTATCATACTGAGCTTGAGCAGTTTTTTCGGGTGTTTCATCAACTCTTTCATGCCAACAGTCCTCCTATCAGCTCTATTATCAGCCCGGCGGCGCACCAGACGAGGGCCAGGGCCATGACGGCGTTTACCAGCTTTGTGTGCTTCCTGTAGAGGCCCTCGAGCGCCGCTCCCCCGGCCGCCCATATGCAGCAGCAGACGAAGCACGCCGCGCCCATGAGCAGCGAGCAGAGCGCTATCGGCGCCACGCCGCGGTAGTGCGGCAGCACATATGAGCCCATGGCGGTCACGGCAAAGAGTATGCCCTTGACGTTCACGCACTGCATGGCTATGCCGGAGAGCACGCCGCGCGACTTGCCGCCGCCCTCGGCCTCGCCGGGGCGCGAGCGCCAGACGAGCCAGGCGAGGTAGAGTATATACGCCGCACCCAGCGCGAGCAGCCAGGGCTCGATGGCCGGCAGCGCGTCATAGAGCAGCGCGGTAAAGCCGCCCGCGAGCAGGCTGACGGCCAAAAAGCCGAGAAACGCCCCGGTTATGTACCGCAGGCTGTACTTGAACCCGCGCTGCGCCGCGCCCGACATGCTTATCATGTTGTTCGGCCCGGGCGTGATGCAGTTGAGCACCACGTACGAGAGAAACGCCGCCCAGTCCATCAGCGCTCGGGGACTATCTCTATCCAGTAACCGTCCGGGTCCTCGATGAAGTACACACCCATGGCCGGGTTTTCAAAGCAGACGCAGCCCATCGCGTCGTGCTTGGCCTTCGCCGCGGCGAAATCGTCCACGCGGAAGGCCAGGTGGCTCTCGTTCTCGCCGAGGTCATAGTCGCGGTCGGCGTGGTCTCGCAGCTCCGTGAGCTCTATCTGGAAGCTCGCCGCATTGTTTGCGAGGAACACCAGCTTAAACGAGCCGTCGTCCGCCTCCTTCTCGCGGACGGGCACCATGCCCAGCGCCTCGCCGTAGAACTTGACGCTTCGCTCAATATTGCGGACGTTGATATTGCAGTGATAGAATCTGAAAGTCATAGTATGTACTCCTCCCGAAGTGCGCCGTTTTTAACAGCATACCCCAGGAGGCAGTTTTTTTCAAGAGTTTTAGCAGTTGGGCTTGTATTTCTGCTTGATCTGCTGGGTCTGCTGCTGGTTCGCCTGGTCCGCGGCGTACCAGCCCTTGCGCTGCATCTCCTTGTACAGCTCATCCTGCATGCCGAGCTCAAAGTTGAGCGCGGTCGTGAAGGCCTGGCGCACGTTGGGGGTGCTCGACTCGATAGCGCCGTGCATATAGAGGTCGCAGACGCCCTTGGTCGTGTTGAGCAGGTTTTCCATTATCAGCTTGTCGTCCATGTTTTTGCCTCCTTACACCAGGTCGTAGAAACGGCCGTACATCTGGCAGTGCTGCTCGGCGAACTTCTGCACGCACTGCTTGAGATTGGCGTCCTGAAGCATGTTCGCCGCCTCACGGCACTGCTGCGTCAGGAACTGAGCGTGCCCGAGCGCGTCGTCAAGGTACAAAGTCTCCTTCGTGGTCATCAAAATCACCTCGTTGGCAGTATGCCCGCGGCGGCGGTTGTTATGCGCCGATTTCATTTTTATTATTTTTTAATCCGAAAATTTTACGTTTTTCCGGGGGTGCTTTCTTTTGTTAGAT
>CAYXVA010000134.1:0-4936 GCA_964467975.1 uncultured Oscillospiraceae bacterium
ACATAATCGACGCGGTCAGGCTTGACGGAGACGTCGTGAGCTCAACGCGCATCCGCGCGCTCATTGCAGGCGGCGACATGGAAGAGGCAAACCGTCTGCTCGGCCACCCGCACTGCCTGGTGGACACCGTCCACTACGGCTTCCAGCTCGGCGGCAAGCTCGGTACACCGACGATAAACATGCGCTTTGCCGAGGGCGTCCTCGTCCCGCGCCACGGCGTCTACGCCGCGAAGGTGTTCCTCGACGACGGCGCCGAGCACATGGCGGTCACGAACGTCGGCGTGCGCCCGACCGTCTCGGGCAGCGACCGCGTGAGCGTCGAGAGCTTCATCCTGGACTTTGACGGCGACCTCTATGACCATACCGTGCGCGTCGAGTTCCACCACTTCATCCGCGACGAGCGCAAGTTTGACGACGTCGAGGAGCTGAAAGCCCAGATCCTCCGTGACGCCGACACCACAAGGCAATATTTCGCGAAAGCGTGACAAAGCGCCCCAGGAAGCCGCACGACGGGGCTTGAAATGCGGCGCGAAATCTGATATCATATCTCGGATTTTGTTTCAGAGAGGTGACGTGCCGTGCGCGCAAGGGTATTTTCGCTGCTGCTCGCGGCGGGCTTGTGTCTGCTCCTCGGCGGCTGCGGCAGCATGTCGGCGGCGCTGAGCGGGATATCTGTTGAACCGGCGGGGGTCTCCGACGGGGAGGCGCACATATTGAGCCTGAAATATCGCGGCGCGGGGGGTGCGGACATGACCTTCGAGGTTTTCACACTGCGCGACGGCGAGTGGGCCGGGCCCGCGCCGCAGTTCTCCATACCTGAGGTGGACGGCGGCGGTTCGTTGAACGTCATCTTCAACTTCCTGCCCGAGCGCATTTCCGCGCGATTCACCGGCGGGACAACGGCCACCGACACCGCCGTGGCGGACATGGGCGATTTGCGAGAGCCGGAGAGCGACGTGCAGGGTGTAGTTTACATAACATCACCCGCCGACGCCGGGCCGGGCGAGCGCATCCCGGTGGCGATGCAGTATTACGGCGGGGAGGCCGCGCCGAGCCTTGAGGACTTCGCCGCGCCCGGCGAGCTGGAGGGCTACGACGCGGTGTATGTGCTGACGGTGAAATTTGAATAAAAGAGCGCCGCCCGGAGAGGCAAAAACTCCGGGCGGCGTTTTAGTTTTAGTATGGGTGCGAGTGCGGCGTCACGCGAACAGCGCCTTGAGCGCCTCGGTGACCTCTTCAAACTGCATGGCGTGGCTGGCCTTCACCAGCACGACGTCGCCGGGGCGGATATACGCCGGCAGCGCGGCGATGAGAGCTGCGCGCGTGTCGAAATGCACTCCGCCCATGGCCTCGGACTCGGTTCCGTAAGTGAGCAGCAGCGCGCCGCGCGCGCGGGCGTGGTCACCGAGGGCGCGGTGCAGCTCGCGGCTCTCGGGGCCGAGGTTGAGCATATCCCCGAGTACGCACACGAGTCTGCCCGGCAGGTCGGAAGCCGAATCCACGGCGAGCGCGGCGGAGTCGGGGTTCGAGTTGTAGCAGTCGTCGACTATCGTGACGCCGCCCGTGCGTATGACGCTGGTGCGCCGTCCCACGGGGGCATAGCACGCGATGCCGGAGGCGATCTCCGCGTCCGTGAGGCCGAGCTCCATACCGACGCACGCCGCCGCCAGCGCGGCGCTGATTAGGTGGCGGCCAAAGGCTGCGACGCGCACGTTAAAGCGGCGGTAACCGCGCACGACGTCGAATTTTACGCCGTCGGCGAGGTCTATGTTCTCCGCATGCACGTCGTTTTGTCCGCCCAGGCCGTAGCTGAGCTTGCGCTGGCGCGGCTTCAGTGCGGCGAGGCGTTCGTCGTCGCCGTTAACTATCACCAGAGCGTCCGGGCGCATCTCGTCGAGCAGTTCCGTCTTGGCGCGGAGCACGCCGTCGAGGTCGTGCAGGGCGTTGAGGTGCGAGCGGCCTATCAGCGTGTACACGGCGATGTCGGGCCGCGCCATCGCGCCCAGGCGGCGCATCTCGCCGAAGTCGCTTATGCCCAGCTCCACGACCGCGGCCTCGGTGCCCGCGTCCAGGCGGAAGAGCGTGAGCGGCACGCCGAGCTCGTTGTTCAGGTTGCCCTCGGTGCGCAGCGTGTTGAAGCGGGAGGCGAGCACGCAGGCGCACATCTCCTTTGTGGTGGTCTTGCCGCTGCTGCCCACGACGCCGACCACGGGGCCGGCAAACTGCCCGCGGCAAAAGCTCGCGAGGGCGGCCATGGCGCGCTGCACGTCGGGCACGGTTATGACACCTCCGCTGACGCCCTCCGGCACGCGCTGCGCCAGCGCGCAGGGCGCGCCGCTTTGCAGCGCCGCGGCTATGTAGTCGTGGCCGTCGGTGTGCTCGCCGGGCAGGGCGCAGAACATGACGCCCGGCGCGGCCTTGCGTGAGTCTATGACGGCGCCTGTGACGGCAGCGCCCGGGTCGCCGCCGTGGAGCGTCCCGTGGGTTATCTCGGCAATTTTTCCGGCAGTGAGCCCAGTCATAGACGCACCTCCGTGTCTGTGAGCGCCAGGTCGATCATCCGCTGGCAGAGCTGTTCGTAGCTGATACCGGCGGCCTCGGCCTCCTGGGGGGCGAGGCTGGTCGGAGTCATGCCCGGCAGGGTGTTTATCTCGAGGAACCAGAAGCGGCCGTCGCCGTCATAGATGAAGTCCGCCCGCGCGAGGCTCTTCAGGCCCAGGGCGTTATATACGGTGAGCGCCGCCGCGGCCAGACGCCGTTCGGCCTCGGGCGGTATGTCGGCGGGGGTGACCTCCTCCGATGCGCCCGGTTGGTACTTGTTGTGGTAGTCGTAAAAGCCGGTTTTGGGCCGTATTTCTATGCTGGGCAGGGCCTCGCCGCCGAGGATGGAGATCTGTATCTCACGCCCGGCTATGTACTGCTCGATAAGCACGCCCTCGCTCTGCGCAAAGGCCCGCTCGAGGGCGTGGGGGAGCTCGCCGCTCTCGCGCACAATTTCCACGCCCAGGCTGGAGCCGGAGTCCACCGGCTTGACTACGCACGGCGCCGGGATACCGCTGTACGCCGCGCCGCTTTCCATGTCCGTGCGGGTGTAATAGCGCCACTCGGGCGTGAGCACGCCCTGGCGCCCGGCGAGGATTTTGGTGAGACGCTTATCCATGGCCAGAGCGCTGCCCATGTAGCCGCTGCCGGTGTAGCGTATGCCCAGCAGGTCAAGCGCAGCCTGGACCCTCCCGTCCTCGCCGCAGCGTCCGTGCAGAGCCATAAAGACCAGGTCGGACGCGGCGCACAATTCCAGCACACGCTCGCCGAAGAGGCTCGGTGAGCGCAGCGCGCGGGAACTGCTGACAGCGGCGAGGTCGGGCTCATCCTCCGCCACGCCTTCGTCGCCGTCCGGTATGGGCAAGTCGAAGGCGTCCTCGAGCGCGCCGTAATAGCCCTCGAGCCCAAAGTACATATCCACCAGTACGGCCCGGTGTCCGAGCGCCTTGAGCGCGCGGGCGATGCGGCGTCCGCTGGAGACAGATACGTTACGCTCCGGCGACAGGCCGCCGCAGAGAACTACTATTTTCAAGGTCGATACCTCCCAGCTCGTTGTTATCAAGTCATTTTAACACATACAAACGGCGATTACAAACCGTATCTGCCGCCTAGCTAAGCGCTATATCCAGCACCATCATCAGCGAAAACCCGACAAGCGTGGCAATGGCCATCACGTCCGTGTGCTCATTGGCCTGGCTCTCAGGGATGAGCTCTTCAACCACGACATAGATCATCGCCCCGGCGGCGAACGCGAGCATATACGGCAGAAGCTGCCGGACAGCGAGCACCAGTGCGGCGCCTATGACGCCGGCTATCGGCTCAACCGCACCGGAGAGCTGGCCCATGAAGAACGCGCGGCCGCGGCTGGCGCCCTCACGGCGGAGCGGCACGCTGACCGCGAGCCCTTCCGGGAAGTTCTGCAATCCTATGCCCAGCGCGAGCATGACGGCTGAGGCGGCCGTCGCGCCGGATATGCCGTAGGCGAGCGAGCCGAAGGCTACGCCCACACTCAGGCCCTCGGGTATGTTGTGCAGCGTGATAGAGCACATGAGCATGGCGCTGCGCCGGCTTGAGTTGCTGCGCGCGTCGAGCCTTGACCACGCCAGGTCGCCCAGGAAGAGCAGCGCGCCGCCGCCGAGGAAGCCCACGAGCACCGTAAACGGGACGTTCATGCCCAGCTGACCGGCGAGCTCCGTCGCGGGCGAGAGCAGAGAGAAATAGCTGGCCGCCGTCATTACGCCCGCCGCAAAGCCGAGCATCGCGTCGAGCAGGTTCTTGTGTATGCGTTTGAAGAGAAATACCGCCGCCGCGCCGAGAGCCGTGACGCCCCACGTGAAGATTGTCGCGATGAGCGCCTGCAACGTGTGCGGCAGTGCGAGAAACCAGTCTGACATGTAAATTCCCCACAGTGTAGATTAAGGGCGGCAGACGAATCTGCCGCCCTGGTCATATTATGCGGGTGGGGGTGTGCGCGTGAGCTTGCCGCACGCGTCGGGACGTGGTAATATTATCGTGAGGAGAGCACATGGAGCAGAAAATACGCCGCGACCGGAACATGGGCGCGAACCTGCGCCGGCTGAGGCTTGAGCGAGGCGTTTCACAGGAAAAGCTGTGCGCCGGGCTGCAGCGGCGCGGCTGCGACATAGGCCGCGCTACCTACGCCGAGTACGAGTCCGGCCGAGCTGAACATCCGCGCCGGCGCGCTTGTAGAGCTCAGAAAAATATACGGCTGCACCTATGACGAGTTTTTCGCCGGCCTCGACGGCGGTGAAGCATGAAATGAGTCCCCGCAAGGGAGCTCATTTCATGCATTTTTGCTTTTACAGCCCCTCGCCGGTCATGGCGCCGATGAAGAGCGGGATGTTGTACTCGGTGTCGACTATCATGTAGAGGA
>CAYXVA010000135.1:0-4904 GCA_964467975.1 uncultured Oscillospiraceae bacterium
CACGGCGGCGGTGCTCCGCGCCGCCGAGATAGAGGCCGACGCCATATTGCTCGCCAAGAACATCGATGGCGTGTATTCGGCCGACCCTAAGGTTGACGACCACGCGGTGAAGTACGACGCGATAACCTACGACGAGGTGCTCGCGCAGCACCTCGCGGTCATGGACACAACCGCGACCAGCTTGTCGATGGACAACTCCATCCCTGTGATAGTGTTCGAGCTCAAAGACCCTGAAAATATAGTGCGCGCCGTGCTGGGCGAGAAGATAGGCACGGTAGTTACGAAATAGGAGGAATAAAAATGGCCACCGGATATGAAGAATTTGAAACCAGAATGCGCAAGACCTCTGAGAACCTCAGCACCAACCTTGCCAGCGTCCGCGCAGGCAGGGCGAATGCCGCCGTCCTCGACCAGATAACCGTCGACTACTACGGCACCCCGACGCCGATACAGCAGGTTGCGAGCATCTCTACGCCCGACCCGCGCTCGCTGCTTATCACCCCCTGGGACAAGAGCACGCTCAAGGGCATAGAGAAGGCAATCCTCGCCAGCGAGCTCGGCATCAACCCGCAGAACGACGGCGTCTGCATCCGCCTCGTTTTCCCGCAGCTCACTGAGGAGCGCCGCAAGGAGCTCGCCAAGCAGGTGAAGAAGTACGCCGAGGAGGCGAAGGTTGCCATCCGCAACATCCGCCGCGACGCCATGGACAGCTTCAAAGCCCAGAAGAAGAACGGCGAGATGACCGAGGACGACGTCAAGATTGCCGAGAAGGACTTCCAGAAGATTACCGACGACTGGATCAAGGAGATCGACAAGATAGCCGACAAGAAGGAAAAGGAGCTTTTCGAGATCTGATGGCTCTGTTCAAGACTGACAATACGGCGGGGGAGGGGACAAGCGTCCTCCCCCGCCACATTGCGATAATCCTCGACGGCAACGGGCGCTGGGCGAAAAAGCGCGGCTTGCCGCGCACCGCCTGTCATGCAGCCGGGGCTGAGACTTTCGTTCGTATTGCCACCTACTGCAAGAACATAGGCATCGACTACCTCACTGTCTACGCCTTTTCCACCGAGAACTGGAAGCGACCGCGCGAGGAGATAGACGCCATCATGGGCCTTTTGGGCAAGTACCTGCGCGAAGCGGTCGACACGATGGAGCGCGACCAGATACGTCTGAAAATCCTCGGCGACCCGAGCATCCTACCTGAGAGCCTACGCGACCTCATAGACGAAACGGCGGACATCTCCACGCACTACTCCGGCTTCCAGGCCAACGTCTGCCTCAATTACGGCGGGCGCGACGAGATTGTCCGCGCCGCGCTGCGCTTCGCCGAGGACTACAAGGCCGGCAGGGCAACAACGCTCACGGAGGAGAGTTTTTCAAACTACATGTTCTCCGCCGGGATACCCGACCCCGACTTGATAATCCGCCCGGGCGGGGAGATGCGCCTGTCCAACTTCCTCATGTGGGAGAGCGCGTACTCGGAGCTTATCTTCACGGACGTGCTGTGGCCCGACTTCACAAGCGATGATATCGACGCCGCGATACAGGAGTATCAGCGCCGCGACAGGCGCTTTGGGGGTATCAAGAAATGAAAAAGAGGCTTATCTTCGCCGCCGTCGGAATACCGGTGCTGCTGCTTATACTGTTGGCCGCCCCCTCGTGGGCGACGCTTGCGATGTGCGCGGCGCTCTCCGCCGTGGCGAGTTATGAGCTGATGCACGCCGTAGGGGACGAGCAGTGGGAGCTGCTTCCCGCCATGCCAGTGCTGGCCGCGGCTATGACCGGCGCACTGGGCGCAAGGCAGCTGGGGATATTGCCCATATGGCTGCTTGCGGGCATTTTCGCGGTCGTGCTCTACGGATTTTTGACTGCCATCTTCACGCACGGCAAGGAAAAGCAGCTCGGCTTCGCCACGCTCGCGGCAGGCATCATCTCCGCGACGTTGCTGCCCGCCGGGTTCGCGAGCCTCGCGCTGCTGCGCGATACGAGCGCGGCGCTCTCGCTCGCGCCGCTGGTGGGAGCGTTCATGAGCGACACCGGCGCGTTCTTTATGGGCAAGGCGCTCGGTAAGCACAAGCTGTGCCCCTACGTCAGCCCGAATAAGACGGCTGAGGGCAGCATAGGCGGCTTCATCGGCAGCGTCGCGGGCATGATAATCTACCACCTGATTGTCAAGGCAGCCGTGTCCCTCGACCTCGGCTGGACCATGATAATCGTGCTCGGCCTTGTGGGCAGTCTGCTCGGGCAGATTGGCGACCTGAGCTTTTCCGTGATAAAGCGCGAGTACGGCATCAAGGACTACGGCGCCATATTTCCCGGGCACGGAGGTGTGCTGGACAGGTTCGACAGCGTGCTCTTCGTTTCCCCGGCATATTACTTGATTATCACCGCCGTTTTGGCGTAAAAAGCGAGGCCAAACTATGGTCAAATCCACCGTTATACTGGGCTCCACCGGCTCCATAGGCCGACAGAGCGTCGCCGTCTGCGAGCGCCTCGGCATCCGAGTCAAGGCGATTACGACCAACAGGAACGTCGAGCTGATGCTCGAGCAGTGCGCGAGGCTCAAGCCCGAATACGTGGCCGCGTCCGACGCAGACGCGGCGAAAAAGCTCAAAACCGCGCTCGACGGCAGCGGCATCACCGTCGGCCCGGCGGGCGAGGAGGGGCTGCGCATGGCGGCGGCGTGGGAGGGCGCGGACTGCGTTGTCACCGCCGTCTCCGGTGCCGTGGGCCTTCGCCCGACGCTCGACGCGATTGCGCTCAAACGGCGCATAGCGCTCGCCAACAAGGAGACGCTCGTCTGCGCGGGCAGCATCGTCATGGCGCGCGCGAGGGAGACGGGGGCGGAGATCGTCCCCGTGGACAGTGAGCACAGCGCAATTTTCCAGTGCCTGAACGGACGGCGCGGCGAGCTCAGGAAGATACTGCTCACCGGCTCGGGCGGTCCCTTCAGGGGCTGGACGCGCGCTCAGACGGCGTCGGTCACGCCCGAACAGGCTGTGAAGCACCCAAACTGGTCTATGGGCGCGAAGATAAGCGTGGACTCGGCGACGATGATGAACAAGGGCCTCGAATTCATCGAGGCCATGCACCTGTTCTCGGCAAGGCCGGAGGACATTGAGGTGTTCATCCACCCGGAGAGCGTCGTGCACTCGGCGGTCGAGCTCGTGGACGGCACGGTTATAGCACAGCTGGGAGTGGCGGACATGTCGCTGCCCATACAGTACGCGCTCACCTGGCCCGAGCGCTGCGCGAGCGCGAGCGACAAGCTGGATTTGACGGCCCTCAACGGGCTGCACTTCATGAAGCCGGATTTTGAGAAAATGCCATGCCTCGCGTTGGCGATAGACTGCGCAAAGCGCGGCGGCAACGCACCGGCCGTCATGTCGGCGGCGAACGAGGCGGCTGTGGGGATGTTTTTGGCGGGGAAACTGGGGTATAATGATATCTACGAGAGTGTTGCGTATGCGCTCGGGCGCATAGACTTCATAGAGACGCCGTCTCTCGACGACATACTGTCGTCCGACGGCGCGGCGCGCACTCTGGTTAAGGAGCGTTATTCCTGATGTTTATAGTCATCGCAATCATCGCTTTCGGAGTCCTCGTGGGCATACACGAGTTCGGCCACTTCGTCGCGGCCAAGAGCCTTGGCGTCAAGGTAAACGAGTTCTCGATAGGCATGGGCCCGGCAATATTCAAGCGCCAGAAGGGCGAGACTCTGTACGCGCTCCGCTGCCTGCCGATAGGCGGCTACTGCGCCATGGAGGGCGAGGACGAAGAGACGGAGGACCCGCGCTGCTTTGCAAGGCAGCGCGCATGGAAGAAAGTGATTATCCTCTGCGCGGGCAGTTTCATGAACTTTTTGCTCGGCTTCGTGCTCGTGCTGATAATTTTTTCTCAGGCGGCGGGCTTCAACGCGCCGGTGATTTCCGGATTTACGGAGAACAACCCCTACGAGGGTGAGGACGGGCTCATGGTTGGCGACCAGATCTACTCCGTCGACGGCCACCGAATCTACTACACCGGCAACTTCACGCTCTACCTCTCGCGAGGAGCGGACACGAACTACGACATCGTGGTCGTGCGCGACGGCGAGAAGGTAAAGCTCAGCGATTTCAAGCTCGAGCCCTACGAACAGGCCGACGGCTCCGTGCTCTACGGCATCAGTTTTTCGACAGTCCCCGCGACGTTCGGGAACGTCATGAAATACTCCTGGTACACGACGATAGACTTCGTGCGCCAGGTCTGGCTCGCGCTGAGCGACCTCGTGAGCGGCCTTGTCGGCCTTGACGACATGTCCGGCGTCGTCGGCATCGTCGGCATGATAAACGACGTCGGCAGCCAGACTGCGGAGAACGAGGGCATTGGCGTCGCGCTCATGGACGTGGCATACCTCGTGGCGTTCATCGCCGTGAACCTCGCGGTCATGAACATGCTGCCGATACCGGCGCTGGACGGCGGGCGCGTGCTGTTCGTGCTGATAAACGTGCTCGTCCACCTCTTCACCCGCAAGCGTATCCCGGCCCGCTACGAGGCCTATGTGCACACCGCGGGTTTCGCGCTGCTGATTGTGCTGATGGTTGTGGTCATGTATAACGACATTTCGAGACTGGTAACTAGTTGACATAATATTATGAGGCGAAAGGCATGACAACAAGAGAGAATACCAAGAGGATAGTTGCAGGCGGCGTCCCCATCGGCGGGGGCGCTGCCGTTTCAGTCCAGTCGATGTGCAACGTGCGCACGAGCGACGTGGACGCCGTGGTTGCGCAGATAAAGCGTCTGCGCGCGGCGGGCTGTGATATTGTGCGCCTTGCAGTGCCGGATATGGACGCGGCGCGGGCGATTTCCGCCATAAAGGAGCAGGTGCCCGACGTCCCGCTCGTGGCGGACATCCACTT
>CAYXVA010000136.1:0-4901 GCA_964467975.1 uncultured Oscillospiraceae bacterium
CTCAAAGCCGAGCGCGACTATGACGACTGATAAAACTATCAATGCCCCGGACGAAAGTCCGGGGCGTTTTCGTTTTCATATTAAACAGAGTATAAGGCCGTAGAGCACGCTTGCAAGCGTACCGTATACCAGCACGGGCCCGGCGATTATGAATAGCTTCGGAGCAAGGCCGGTCACGAGCCCCTCCGTTTTGAATTCAAGGGCCGGAGAGGCCACGGAATTTGCGAAACCGGTTATAGGTACCAACGCCCCCGCCCCGGCAAAGCCGGCGAAATCGTCGTACACGCCGAGTCCGGTCAGCATCGCGCTTATGAACACAAGCGTCATACTCGTGGCCGTCGCGGCGTCATCGCCCAGCCCGGCGAGTTCCCAGAGATACATGATCACCTGCCCCACGACGCACACCGCCCCGCCGCACAAAAACGCCTCGAGTGTGTCAAGCCCGGTTTTGGACTTGGGCGCATACCGCGCGTACAACTCCGCGTACTGCTCGTTTGTGAGCTGCATGATATCACCTCACCGAAAGTCTTTGCAGATTTCGCTCTCATATGCGCCGGAATTTGCCGTTGCGCGAAGAAAAGGGGACGCCAATAGGCGTCCCCCCTGCGTTTTTTCGCAGTTTACTGGTTGGTGTAGTCCTGCGTGGCCGTGAAGGCCTCAAATTCGCTGTAGTTTGTGAAGAACCGGTGCGTGCCGGTCTCGGTGTCCAGAGCGTAGTAGAGGTAGCTCGCGCTCGACGGGTTGAGCGCGGCGTTGAGGCTCGCAAGGCCCGGGTTGCATATGGGCCCGGCGGGCAGCCCGGTGTGAAGGTAGGTGTTGTACGGGCTGTCGACCTGCAAATCCTCCTCGGTGAGGTACTCCTTGTGCTCGCCGAGTGCGTACATGACCGTCGCGTCAATCTGCAGCGGCATGCCGGCGTTGATGCGGTTGTAGATAACCGCGGCGATATCGGCGCGCTCGGAGTCGTTCGCGGCCTCCGCCTCTATCATGGAGGCGACGATAACCGCCTGGTGGAGCGTGATATTCAGCGCCTCGGCCTGGGCGTACATGTCCGCCGTCAGCTTGCCATGGAAGTTCAAAAGGAAGCGGTTTATCGCGTTGGAGGCCTGCTCGCCCTGATAGAACTCGTAGGTGTCCGGGAAGAGGTAGCCCTCGAGCCGCGACGCGTCGCCGGGCGTGGCCCACTCGAGGAAGGAGTAGTTGTAGGAGTACTCCACCGCGGCCTCATAGAGCTCCTCAACCGTGCAGATGCCGTACTCCTCGAGCCGCTCGAATATCTCCTGCATGGTAAAGCCCTCGGGGAAGGTCACTGTCGTGGTGGCCATGCTGGCCGTGCCGGTCTGCATGTTGCTCACCAGCGCGCGGTAATCGAGGCTGGTGTCGAGCGTGTACGTGCCGGGGTCGACCTTCGTCGTGGCGTTCGAGAACAGGCAAAAGACCTTGAAGAGCCACTTGTACTCGATTATCCCGGCCTCCTTGAGCGTGTCGGCCACGTAGTCCATGTCGGCGTAAGTGACCTCAACGGTCTTGACGGTGCCGTCGTCGTTTTCGACTTCCTCTTCCCGGGTCTCGAAAATCTCCTCGGGGAGGGTTATCGTGCTGGTCGTCGACTCCTTGCCCAGAGCCAGGACGTCGGTCGCGGCCATCCAGGCCATGCACGCGAGCAAGACCGACAGGCTGACGCAAAAGACGAAGTACATAATCCCGCCGAGGCAGCCCACTTTGCCGTCGCGTCTGCGCCGTATCGGCTTGAAATCTCGCTCCGTGAGCTCGTCCGAGTCGTCCTCGACGTCCATGTCGTCCGAGTGTGTCTCGGGGTTGTAGAGCATGCCGTCGAGCTTCTCGAGCAGCTTGCGCCCGCGGCTCTCGTCGTCGTCCCCGTCATCTGTGGGCTCGCCGCCGTCCGGGCTCGCGTCACCGCCGGACGGCTGGACGTCCTTTGGCGCGGCGTTCCGGCCCTGCTGAGCCGGGTGCGAGCCGATGGCGGGTACAACAACAGTGTCGTCGCTCGGCGGAGTGTCAGCCCCCTGGCCGGAAAGTATTTCATCAAACTTGTCCTTATTGTTTTCCATTCCGGGTCTCCCAAGTAACGAGTTTGCCCCGAGGGGCATAATATGGCTCAGACGGCGCTTCACGGCGTGCGTCGAGTACACAAAGACAACTGTGCCTTTCCCTCCGCGCGGGGCAAGGCCGGGGAAATCACATAGCGCGGAGAAAGGGTCATAACATGTTCTGCGGAAACAATAACGGCGGCTGCTTCTGGATTATAATCATTCTCCTGCTCCTCTTCGTATGCGGAGGCTGGGGCGGCAACAGCTGCTGCAACAACAGCTGCGACAACAGCTGCAACACCTGCTGCTAACGCAGCGCCTACGGGGCCCGTTCAGGGCCCTGTTTTTATTATACGCTCTTCAGTTATGACGAAGTTAACGCGGACATCGTTCCATTCCGCCGGAACTTTTTCCTGTAAAAGCCTCTCGCGGCACAGGCACGCGGTCACGGCGTCGGGATACTTGGCCAGGTAGCGGTCGTAGTAGCCGCCGCCCTGTCCGAGCCGCACGCCTGCGGTGTCGCAGCACACGCACGGCACGAGAATGAGGTCCTGCAAGCCGGGCTCAAGCGCTGTGGCGGCGGCGTCCGGCTCCGGTATGCCGTACATTGCCGGGTGCAGCCCCGACTTCGCGTCGGCGAAGTCCATCACGCCGCCGGGCCTCGTGCGAGGCAGCGCCATCGTCTTACCAAGTTCCATCGCAGCTCGGATAATACCCGCTGTCGCGCACTCACGGCCCATCGCGTAGTACGCGAAAACCCTCCCGGATGCGCGAAATGCGTACAATGCGAGGACATTTTCCATTATCCCCAGATTGCTGCGCTCAATATACTCCATGTCAAGTGCTTTGACTTCCGCGCGCATCCGCGAGCGGAAGTCAGCTTTGTCAGCAGCCATTGGCAACTCCGGGAGCTGTCCCGTCCGCGCCCGGTTCACAGCAGCTCCTTTATTATACCGTATATTTCCTCGTGTTTCTCGTCGGCTTCGCGCTCGGCTCCGTCTTTTTTGAAGTCCACGGTGCGCCAGCCGTAGTGCGCCGCGGCGCGGTGGGCGGTGTCCAGGCAGAGCTGGAGATATTCCAGGTCGCGCTCGTGTATGTCCCCGGCCTTGCCGGTCTTGGCCTGGCGGTGGAGCATGCGCGCTCGGCTTGTGGCGATGTCGACGTCCAGATAGATGACCAAATCCGGCTTCGGCAGCCCGAGCTTTACATATTCAAGGTCGTAGAGCCAGTCAAAAAACGCGCCCTGTTCCCCGGCGGGCAGCTTCGCGCCCTGATGCACGGCGTTGGAGGTGGTGTAGCGGTCGGAGAGGATGACTCCCCCGCCCTGGTAGTAATCCCTCCAGTCCGTCATGTACGAGGCGTAGCGGTCCACGGCGTAAAAGATGCTCGCGGCGCACGGGTTTACGTCCTCCGGCTTCGAGCCGAAGTCGCCGTTTAAGTACATGCGTATAAGCGCCGAGGACTCCTGGTCGTAGCGCGGGAATACTATGCTGTGGTAGTCAATCCCCTCGCGCTGGAACCTCGAGACCAGACGCCTGTACTGCGCGCTCTTGCCCGAGCCGTCTATACCTTCAAGCACAATCAGCTTGCCCATGTCAACGCTTCCTCCTCCCTGCCGCCGCGGCCTCTATCACGAAAAGCGGCAGCTTTGCCACGCGCTTTATGCGCTTCGGCTCCTTTATCACGCGGTAGAGCCACTCGAGGCCCAGCTTCCGCCAGGTCTCCGGCGCGCGCTGTACGTTCCCGGCCAACACGTCTAGGCTCCCGCCCAGCCCGGCCATTAGCCCGCAGCTGAGAGAGCGCGTGTGCGCCGCCATCCAGAGCTCCTGCTTCGGCGAACCGAGACACACCATAAGGAAATCCGGGCTTGCGGCGTTTATCTTTTCGATTATGGGCTTATCGTCGGTGAAATACCCGTCGCTCGTCCCGGCAATCGCGAGGCCGGGATACGTCTCCGCGAGCTTTTCGGCAGCCGTCTCGGCCACACCGGGCTTCGCGCCGAAAAGGTAGACGCTCCCGCCGCGCTGCGCCAATCTAGCGAGCACGCCCGCAGCAAAATCTATGCCCGGCACGCGCGCTTTGAGCGGAGTGCCCAGCATCGCGGCGGCTTTGGTGACGCCCACGCCGTCGGCCAGTACCATGTCGGCGCCGGAGAGCGCCGCGCGCAGCGCCGCGTCGGCCTTCGCGGCCATGACTATCTCCGGGTTCGGCGTGCACACATAGTGCGCCTCGCGCGCAGTCATAAAGCCCAGCGTGGACTCGACGGCCTCTTCCATCGTGAGGTCGTCAAAGCCCACGCAGAGCACGTCTATACGGCTCATACCTGCGAAAACACCTCGCCTATTTTCTCATGTATCACCAGGTTCGCGTACCGGTCATACGGCGTCTCCGAGAGGTTCACAAGCGCGAGCTTGTCGCCCTCATAGTAGTTTATAAGCCCCGCCGCCGGGTACACGCCCAGCGATGTGCCGCCCACTATGAGCACGTCGGCGCTGCGGATGTACTTCACCGCGCGTGTGAGCACATCCTCGTCGAGCATCTCCTCGTAGAGCACAATGTCGGGCCGTATCACGCCGCCGCATCTGTCGCAGTGCGGGACGCCCTCGCAGTGGTTCATCCTGTCCGCCGGGTACGGCGCGCGGCACTTCGTGCAGTATGCGCGCAGAATGCTGCCGTGCAGCTCGATCACATTTTTGCTGCCCGCGGCCTGGTGCAGCCCGTCGATGTTCTGCGTTATCACGGCCTTGAGCTTCCCGGAACGCTCGAGCTCGGCGAGGCGCAGATGGGCCCGGTTGGGCTTTGCGCCGTCGACGACGAGCTTCGCGTGGTGGAAGCGGTAGTATTCAGCCG
>CAYXVA010000137.1:0-4869 GCA_964467975.1 uncultured Oscillospiraceae bacterium
AAAGTCTTCCGTTGGCGGGCCTTTTGCGTTGTATTCTGCTTACTTCGCGAGCATTTCCTTGATGGTGTCGCCAAGGATCCTGATGCCCTTCTCGATGGCTTCGTCGGAGCTGTTGGAGTAGTTGATGCGCATGGTGCGGACATTGCGGTCCTCCTCGTAGAACGGGTCGCCGGGGCAGACGGCCACGCCGCGCTTGGCGGCGTAGTCCATGACGTCGACGGCCGCAAGGCCCTCGGGCATGGTCGCCCAGATGAACATGCCGCCCTCGGGCTTGGTGTAGGTGACGCCCTCGGGGAAGTACTTGTCCATGCACTCCATCATCTTCTCGGCCTTCTCGCCGTACATCTTCTTAATCTTCTCAATCTGCTCGTCGAGGTCGTTGTCGAGCAGGTACTCGGCCATGACCATCTGGCCGAAGATGTTGGTGTGGAGGTCCATGGTGGACTTGTAGGCCAGGAGCTTGCTGTAGAGCTCGGGGTTCTTGCAGGCTATCCAGCCGATACGCATGCCGGGGGCCACTATCTTAGAGAAGGTGCCGAGCTCGCAGACCTGCTCGCCGAGCATCTCGGCAAAGGTCTTGACGTTGCCGTCGCCGCGGAAGCGGAGCTCGCCGTAGGGGTTGTCCTCAATGACGGGGATGCCGCTCTTTTTGAGAATCTCGGCGGCGCGGTCGCGCACGGCCTGGGTATAGGTGAGGCCGGTGGGGTTCTGGAAGCTGGGAATGATGTAGATGAACTTCGGGTCATGCTCGGCAAGGGTCTTTTCGAGCACGTCGCAGTCGATGCCGTCCTCGTTCAGGGGCACGGACAGGACCTTCGGGTAGTACAGGTGGAAGGTCTGCAGCGCGGCGAGGTAACTCGGCTTCTCTACGACTATTTCGTCGCCCGGGTCGATAAGGCAGGCGGAAACCATATCCAGAGCCTGCTGAGAGCCGTTGGTTATAATAATGTTCTCGGGAGCGTAGTCCAGGCCCTGCTTTGCGTAGCGCTCGGAGATGAACTTACGCAGGGGCATATAGCCCTCGGTGTTGCTGTACTGCAGGGCACGCACGCCGTCGCGCTCGAGCACCTTCGTAACGGCGGCTTCCATTTCCTTTACAGGGAAGGAATCCGGGTTGGGCAGGCCGCCGGCGAAGGATATTATGGAGGGGTCACCGGCAGCGGCAAGTATGCGTGCGGTGAAATCTCCCTGAAAATCGGGCTTGGTCATGCGGTCGGAAATCCTGAGTTTCATATTGCTCCTCCTCTTGCTCGCGGCCGCGTTCTTTAGCTGTCCGGCCGCCGTTATAATGTGCTCTCTATGTGTGCACATTGAGTATGATATCACCTTTTCCAACAGATTACAAGCGTTTAGCCGTGTTAAGAAAAAAATAAAATTTCATAGATGAAAAGTTGAAGGTATCGGGGTATTTCTAGTTGCAGGAGATGAGCAAAATGAGTTATATTTATGTGATGCTTACTAGAACAAATACCGTTTATTCGCGTCTTATACACGCGTTGACCGGCGACGCATATACGCACGTTTCCATCGGCCTCGGCCACGGCGCCGGGGAGCTCTACAGCTTCTCGCGCAAGAAGGCGCGCCTGCCGCTGCCCTCGCCCATAGTCCGCGAGGATGTGCCCGGCAGCTACCTGGCGCTGCACCCGCGCACCCGCTGCGCTCTCTACCGCGTCCAGGTGCCGCAGGAAACGCGCGAACGAGTCCGGAAACTGGTCGGGGATATGTACGAGCGGCGCGAAAACTACCACTACAGCCTGATAGGCGCCGCGCTCTGTAAGCTGGACATCGCCCACGAGCGGGCCGAGCACTACTTCTGCTCGCAGTTCGTCGCCGAGGTGCTCGGCAAGTGCGGCGCGGTGGCGCTGCCGAAAAACGCGTCGCTCATGCGCCCGGCGGACTTCGCCGCGCTGCCTGAGCTGGAAGAGATATATTCCGGGCCCGTCATGTATGCGCCCGGGGCGGAAGAGCTGTTTTTGAAAGGAGCCGCACATGGCCAACCGGGAGAGGCCCGAGCTGTCTGACAGGGCAAAAAAGATAATAGCCGGCGCGTCCATTGCCGTATTCGTCTTGCTCACGCTGGCAATCGCGTGGTTTGTGGGCCGGCCGCTGATACACTATATCCAGGAGCCGGAAAAGTTCCAGGCGTGGGTGGACAGCGCCGGGCCCATGGGGCGGCTGTACTTCCTGGGCATACAGATTCTCCAGGTGGTCATTGCCATCATCCCCGGCGAGCCCATAGAGCTGGGCGCGGGCTATGCCTTCGGCGCCGTTGAGGGCACGCTGCTGTGCATGGCCGGCACCGTAATAGGCAGCATGATGGTCTACTTCTTCGTGCGGCGCTTCGGCGTAAAGGCTGTGGAGATTTTCTTCCCTATCGAGAAGATAGAAAACCTGCGCTTTCTCAACACCGCCAAAAAGCGCGACGCGCTCATGTTCCTTTTGGTTTTCATACCCGGCACGCCGAAGGACCTGCTGGCCTACTTCGCCCCGCTCACGGGCATGGGCCCGTGGACGTGGCTGTTCATCACCGCCGTGGCGCGCATACCTTCGGTCGTGACGAGCACAATAGGCGGCGGCGCGCTGGGCGTGCAGAACTACGTCTTTGCCGTGATTGCCATCGGGGTGACGCTGCTCATAAGCGGCGTCGGGCTGCTCATATACCGGCATATCTGCGCCAGGCACGCGGAACACGAAACGGGCGAGGGCGCCAAGGGGGAGGATAAAAATGGCTGACAAGCTGCTTATCGCCGACGACGAGCGGGATATCACCGACATGCTCGCGCGCTTTTTCCGCGAGCGCGGCTACGAGGTGCTCTGCGCCTACTCCGGCGTGGAGTGTGTGCGCATGGCCGGGCAGAAGCCGAGCCTCATACTGCTCGACGTGGGGCTCCCGGACATCGACGGGCTCGAGGTCTGCCGCCTCATACGCGAGCACGTCTCCTGCCCGATAATCTTCCTCACCGCGCGCGTGGAGGAGAGCGACAAGCTGCGCGGCTTCGCCGCCGGCGCCGACGACTACGTCGTAAAGCCCTTCTCGCCCAGCGAGCTCGCCGCGCGCGTGGACGCGCATCTACGGCGCGAAAAGCGGCACATGACCGCGAGCGAAGTGCGCTTCGACGGCGCGCTCGCAATAAACTACTCCGACCGCAGCGTGACGTACAACGGAGAGCCGATACAGTTCGCGCGCCGCGAGTTCGACATAATCGAGTTCCTCTCGCAGAACCCCGGGCTTGTGTTTGACCGCGAGCGCATGTACGAGTCGGTGTGGGGCCTCGAGGGCGAGGGCGACAGCAGCGTTATCGCCGAACACATACGCCGGATACGCGCCAAGCTCGCCGCCGCCGGCGCGCAGAAGCAGTACATAGAGACCGTCTGGGGAGTTGGCTACAAGTGGGCAAAGTGACAAGCCGCCTTCGTCTTGCCCGCGTGCGGGCAAGACAACGCCGTGCCACGGCACGGCGGCGCTGGAAAAATATGTCCCTGCGCACGGCCTTTGTCTGGTACGTCCTGATAGCCGCCGTGCTGGCCACCGTCGTCTGCGCCGTGTGCATCAACCTGCTCGACGAGTACCGCATAGGGCTGTATTTCAAGTACCGGGACCAGGCCGAGCAGGTGGCTATACCCGAGGGTGGGAGCTACGACATCTACGTCAACACGAACGCCGAGCGGGTATTCGTCATCTACGACAGCGACCATCAGATTGTCGAGCGCGGCGCCGTCCGCTACGGCGAGGGCAGCATAGAGGTCGGTCTCGGCGACGACGGGCAGTATTCGCTCTTCATTACTCCGGATTACAGCTCCACGGACAGGTTCTGGGACCGCGCCGTGAGCGTACTCCAGGTGGCGGCGATACCCGTCTGCTACCTCGGCGCGCTTATCATCTGCGCCGTGCTGTTCTGGCGCTGGCGGCTGCGCGGGCCGATAGTCGCGCTCGACCGCGCGAGTTCGCGGATTGCCTCAAACGACCTGGACTTCAAGCTCGAGGCCGAGCGCCGAGACGAGCTCGGCCGTCTGACCGAGTCGTTTGAGACCATGCGCGCCTCGCTGGACGCAAACAGCCGCGAGATGTGGGCGCAGATGGAGGAGCGCCGCCGCTTGAACGCCGCCTTCGCGCACGATTTGCGCACGCCGCTCACCGTGCTCAAGGGCCATGCGGACATTCTCGCCGAGAGCATCCCCAAGGGCGGCGTCACGCCCGAGGAGGCCTCGCGCGAGATAGACGTCATGCGCAGCCACATCGCCCGGCTTGAAAACTACGTCGACGCCATGGCCCGCCTCCAGCGCCTGGAGGACACGGAAATACACCGCGAAACCGTCGCCGCCGCCGAATTTGCGCGCTCGCTTGAGGACTCGGCCCGGATAATCTGCGCTGGCAAGAAAGTGAGCGTTGTAACGAACGACCTCGCGCCGGAGCTCAACATAGACGTCGAGGCCGCCATGCAGGTCTGCGACAACATCCTCGCCAACGCCTCGCGCTATGCGAAAATGCGCGTCACGGTCTCGCTGTGGACCGAGGGCAGCGTCCTCGCCGTATCCGTGGCCGACGATGGCCCCGGCTTTGCCGCGGAAGCGCTTGCCAAAGCCGCCAACCCCTTCTACAAGGGCCGCGACAGCGACGGCACCCACCTGGGCCTGGGCCTCAACATCTGCGACATCCTCTGCCGCCGCCACGACGGCAGCCTGGCCTTCGCCAACTCCGGCACAGGCGCGAGGGTGACAGCCCGGTTCGGCATGTGAGCCGCCCGTCGGGGCTGCGGCGGACGGGTTATGCTCGGCACGGGGTGGCGGTGCGTTGGGCGCGCATAGATACGCGCGGGACTTCGTCCCATACAAATTCCTTTCGCCGCAAGAGAAATTTGCAGCGTGCGT
>CAYXVA010000138.1:0-4806 GCA_964467975.1 uncultured Oscillospiraceae bacterium
GTCACCGTGCCCACGGTCGAGCGCGGGTTGCGGCTGGTGGGTTTCTGGTCGATGCTTATCGCGGGGCTGAGGCCCTCGATGTAGTCCACATCGGGCTTGTCCATCTGGCCGAGGAACATGCGCGCGTAGCTCGAAAGGCTCTCGACGTACCGCCTCTGCCCCTCCGCGTATATCGTGTCGAACGCAAGCGAAGATTTGCCCGAGCCGGAAAGGCCGGTGAACACGACGAGCTTGTCGCGCGGGATCTCCAGGTCGATATTCTTCAGGTTGTTCTCTCTTGCGCCCTTGATGTAAATGCTTTCTCTCATACCGGCGTGTCTTACCTCTGTGTTCAAAGAAGTGAATCGAATTATTATACCCCAGCCGCACGGCAATTTCAACTGCTTATCGCAGTTCTGAGCTTTATTATCTTTACTCATAGCTTTAGCCTTTTAGCAATTCCGGGGGCGCTTTCTTTTTATCTGACAAAAGAAAGCGTCTCCGGACCCGCGTCGCCGCAATCTGCGTATCCATCGCTTCCTCGCAAGCGAGAAAGCTCCGCCGCTTCGATGCTCCTCCTTCCAAAACCGAACTCGCTGCGCGTGGGTATAAAGTGACTGTAGAGGCGGCGTCCTCGACGCACCGCTCGCGTTAGCGAGAATAATTCCCTCCATCTTCGAGTGAGGTGGCCCGAAGGGCAGGAGGGAGTTATCCGCGGAAGCGTGCGCAAGTCTTGGGGGACAACTCACCCAGTCGGCTTCGGCGACAGCCCCTCGGAGAGGGGGCGATTGCGTGTGTGGGTGCTCGGGTGCGGTGTGACGGTGCGTTAGGTGCGAGCCAAGACGTGCGGGACGTCGAGGACGCCGTCCCTTACGGGTCTGCGCGTGGATGGACGTTGGTGCCTCGTGAGATGCGCTGATGCGTTATTTCTCGCCCTCCGGGCGAGAGGGCGGGCGATGGAAGCCCGCCCCTACAGCCTTTTGTACGCCCTGCAAAGGCGCGCAGCGAAGCGCACGCGCCCGGCGTGCGCAGCACGGGTTTGTTGCAGCGCTCCGCCATATTTAACGCCCGCGCAGCGGCCCTATCGCCACACGCCCGCTCAGCGGCCGCGAAGCGAAACCGCGGTCGGCGACGGTGGGACTAAATACAGGTTTAGGGATGCCGGCGCACCAGTCACGCTCAAGCCCGAGTGAAAACGAACCATATCCCATCGACCAGCACCAAAGCGCTTTTCTTTAGGGGTCCGGGACGCTTTCTTTGTGCAAGGAACAAAGAAAGCGCCTCGGAATAGCCGCCCACACGGCGGCTTCGTGTGTCGGGCAGGGTCAGTGCGCTTGTCTCGGGGGCGAAAATCACCTCGCCGCCTTTGCAATATCCTCCGCCGCGCGGCGCAGCGCGGCAATGTTCCGCTCCATGTGCCGCTCCATCCTCGTACTTGGGCCGGAGCAGCTTATCGCCGCTATGGCCGCGCCGGAGCGGTCTATGAGCGGCACGGCGCAGCACATCAGCCCCTCTTCGCCCTCCTCGTTGTCGAGCGCCCAGCCGCGCTGCCTCGTGCGCTCTATCTCCTCGTAGAGGGCCTTCGGGCTTGTTATGGCGTTCGGCATACCGCTGCGGAAATCTGCCGTGCGCGCGTACTGCTCAAGCTGCTCGCGCGTCTTAAAGCAGAGCATTGCCTTGCCCATGGCCGTCTGGTGCGCCCAGCGCCGGTCGCCGAGTACGGTGTCCATCTTGAGGTTCAGCCGCCCGAGCGCCTTGTCCACAAACACTATGTGGTACGGCCCGTCCATGATAGACAGGTGCGCCGTCTCGCCGGTCTCGTCCGCAAGCCGGGTTAGGTAGGGCCGCACAAGCCCGGTGAGCACCATGCGGCTCTGCGCCAGCGCGCCGAGCGAAA
The DNA here is from genome assembly GCA_964467975.1 of uncultured Oscillospiraceae bacterium. Lineage (GTDB taxonomy): Bacteria > Bacillota > Clostridia > Oscillospirales > Oscillospiraceae > Scatomorpha. The sequence goes on from CAYXVA010000138.1 coordinate 1,877, forward strand.
AGAGCTTTATGCCCAGCCGGTAGCCGCCCTCCTCTGTGCGCGTCAGATAGCCCTTCGCCTCGAGCGTGTATAGCATGCGGAACGCCGCCGTTCGGCTCACGCCCAGCTCCTTCGAGGCCTTCGCCGCCGTCAGTTCCTCGTTTTCAAAGTACAGCCCGAGCACGTCCAGCGCGTGGTCGAGCGAGGACAGGATGTATTGTGAGGTCTCCTCCATGCTAGTCCTCCTTCCCCCAGCGCATTTCGTACTCCGCTTCACCCGTCTCAGCGTCCACGCCCTCGCCGGATATGCCAAAGCCCTCGCGCTCATAAAAGCGCAGTGCGCGCTCGTTTTTCGCGTACACACCCAGCTCCAGCCGGTCGCGCATCAGCTTTGCAAGGTCCAGCAGGCGCTTGCCCGTGCCGCGCCCTCTCGCCCCGGCGCGGACGAACAGCCCGGCCACGCGCGAGCCGGTGAGGCCGATGAAACCCTCAATCCCCCCGGCGTCCTCGTACACGTACACCTCCGCCTCGCCAAGCATGCCGCGCACGCGCTCCAAGTTTCCGCGCCAGTAGCTCTCGGGTATAAAGCCGTGCGCGTCCATGTTGGCCTCGAGCCAGAGCTGCGCCACGGCGTCCGTATCCAAATCCGACATGTGCCTTATCATGCCACGCCTCCTTGACTTTTCGGGCCGGAAGTGGTATTATCCGGCCAGATAGGGTTCGCGAAACGAACCTAGCGTTATTATAGCGAACATCTTGAGCCGCGTCAAGGGCCGGAGGGTTCGCCATAATGAATGCACAAATTGCGAAATAAAATTTTGTATAATTTGCGAGGAGTGATACGAATGCAAGAGATACGGCTGCATGGCCGCGGCGGGCAGGGGCTTGTCAAGGCGAGCCACCTCGTCGTCAAGACGGCGGTCGAGACCGAGCATTACGGGCAGTTCATCCCCTTCTTCGGCGTGGAGCGCAAGGGCTCGCCGGTGTTCGGCTTTCTCAGGCTGAGCGAGGAACCCATACGCCGCAAGATGCAGGTGTACGAGCCGGACGTGCTTATCATACTCGACGACACGCTGGTCCACCTGCCGGCGACCTATGCCGGGCTGAAAGAGGGCGGCACGGTGGTCATAAACTCCGTCCACGACGCCGCGGCGCTCCAAATCCCCGCCCAGGCGGGCAAGGTGGCAATCGTCGACGCGACGGGCATCGCGATGGACGAGATAGGCCGCAGCATACCGAACACGGCCATGCTCGGCGCTTTCGCGAAGGCGACGGGGCTCGTGGACGCGGAGAAGCTCTTTGAAAACATCGCCGGCGAGTTCGGCGAGAGCAACCGCAAGGCCGCAATGCGCGCCTACGACGCGGTGCAGGTAAAGTAAGGGAGGCGCGACATGGAGAGAAAGCACATAACCCCGCTGGGCAACGACGGGATTTACATACTCGACACGGCGTCCTGGCGCGTCGTGCGCCCCGTGATGGACAAGAACCGCTGCGTAAACTGCGGGATATGCCTCGGCTACTGCCCCGTCGGCAGCATCTACGCAGAGGGCAAGCAGATTCTGATAAGCTACGACTACTGCAAGGGCTGCGGCCTGTGCGCCGCGGAGTGTCCCAAGCAGGCGATCACGATGGAACCGGAGGTGAAGTGAGATGGGTGAGATAAAAGCGCTGACCGGCAACAAGTGCGCGACCTACGGCGCGGCGCTGTGCAGACCGGATTTGATAGCCGCCTACCCGATAACGCCGCAGAGCAGCGTTGTCGAGGGCCTCGCCGACCTTGTGTTCGGCGGCAAGCTGGACTCCCGCATGGTTCAGGTTGAGAGCGAGCACAGCGCGATGAGCGTCGTACAGGGCGCCGCCGCCGCGGGCGGGCGCGTTTTCACCGCCACGAGCGCACAGGGCCTCGCGCTCATGTACGAGCCGTACTTCCGCATGTCGACGCTGCGCCTGCCGATGGTCATGGCCATCGCCACGCGCGAGATGACCTCGCCGGAAACGATATGGTCGGGCCAGCAGGACGCGATGAGCGTGCGCGAGGCGGGCTGGATACAGTGCTTCTGCGAGACAAACCAGGAGATACTCGACATGATAATCCAGGGTTACATGCTCGCGGAGGATTCCCGCGTGCTGATACCCGTCAACGTCTGCTACGATGGCTTCTACTCGAGCCACCTCGTCGAGCGCGTGGAGGTGCCTTCCCAGGCCGAGGTCGACGCCTTCCTGCCGCCATACACGCTGCCGGCGAAGCTCGACCCCGCGACGCCGCAGGCACTCGACCCCATGACCCCGGGCGAGCTGCTCATGAAATACCGCCGCAATCACCTCGAGGCGATGCAGAGCGCGCTGCCGGTGATTGACGAGGTGGACAAGAAGTTCGCCGCCGCCTTCGGGCGCTCCTACGGCGGCGCGATAGACACGTACATGCTCGAGGACGCGGACTACGCCCTCGTCACCGTCGGCGGCATGACCGGTACGGCGCGCGACATCGTTGACGAGATGCGCGCCGAGGGCGTGAAGGTCGGGCTTTTGAAGCTGCGCTTCACGCGCCCCTTCCCCGTGCGGCGCGTGCGCGAGGCGCTTGCGAACGTGAAGGCGTTCGCCGTCGTCGACCGCTCTGTGAGCTTCGGCTGGGACGCGGGCTCCATGTACAGCGAGGTCTGCGCCGCGATGGGCGAGACGCTTGCGGGCAAGGCGCACTTCTCCGCGATAGGCGGACTCGGCGGCGCGGACATCTCCATGGCGCACATGGCCTCCGCCGTGAAGAAGCTGCAGGGGCTCACCGAGCCCGGCCGGGCGGACACGCTCTGGCTGATGGACTAAGGAGGGTTAGAAATGGGTTACATGGATGTTTTGAAAACCGCCCCTCAGGTCATGACCCCCGGCTCCTCGGCCTGTCAGGGCTGCGGCGGCGAGCTGATACTCCGCCGCGTGATGCAAATTGCGGGCAACAA
>CAYXVA010000139.1:0-4800 GCA_964467975.1 uncultured Oscillospiraceae bacterium
GGAGTTTGACTCAGAAGAATGCGTATCGATATCTTCAAAATACTCTCTTTTGATTTCTGCGCGCAGCACGTGCATGAATTGGTGCGCGCTTACACAATTTAAGGCGCGACGCGTCCGCCAAAGAGCGGACACGGTACGCCTCTATCATATGACTGAATTTCGAAAAAGGACTTTACAGAAAAAGGGCGCTGGGCGGCCAGGTTTTCCGTGCGTTTTCAGCTGCTGCCGAAAGCGTCCACCTGCGCGCGTCAACATGACATGCCCCTCTCGCAAAAAGTCCAGTATCCCCAAAAATAAGCAGTTTTTATCGTTCTCAAGCCTGCGGGCGACAAATGTTTGTTAATTATAACATGTCCACCTATAGTCAAGTCAATAGCTTTCGACAAAATAAATATGTCGAATTTGCTTGAAATACCCACGCAAATGCTTTATTATTTAAAGAAGTTGAAGCAAGCGGGGGGTTGAGCCGTGAAGAAGAAAAATATTCTACTCCTGACCATTGCTTTTGTCCTTGTGATTGCGTGTTCCGCACTCGGCGAGGCGGCAGGTCAAGGGCTTTTTACGCGCCTTACTCTTACTCTGACGGTGGGAGACACGGTCACTGAGGTGTACGTGCAGCCGGGTGAGACGGCGGATTTGTCCGCAATAGACGCCGGAGAGGGGATGCGCCTGGTCTGCTGGCTGGATGAAAACGGCGAGAGTGCCGATTTGACCGCGCCGGTGACCGAGAGCGTGAGTTATACGGCGCTTGTCGCCCCGGCGCTCGCCGGTGAATTCGAGCCCTGGCTAGAGCTGGACGAGTACGGCCTTGCGCACCCGGACGCCGCCGTGAGTGGCGAAGAGATAGCCGCCGGGGTCGACGCGATGTTTGACGGGGCCGTCGATACCGGCGCGCTCGCCTGGCTCGAGACGGTCAGCGAATCCGAACTCGCTTCAGCCCTCGACGGGCTCTTTGCCCCGGAACTGCTTGCGTCTCTTGACGGGGATGAGGCGCTCACGCGCATTGAGGCCGCGAACATAATTTACCCGCTCTACATGACCTCGCTCTACGGCGCCGCATGGGACTATAACGCCGTATATTACGTCACGGCCGCCGACCTCGATCCGCTGCGCGAGGGGGCCGACGCCATGGTCGCGTGCATCGACACCTCCGGCGCTGTACGCTACGACGAGGGCTGTGTGAACCTCGACGGCTACCTATACCGCGCCGACGACATGGGCCTCTTCTACATGGATGAAGAGGTCGACGGGCTCTACTACGGCCCCGACGGGCGCTACACCTCGGGCAGCGAGGAACTCGACGCCTACGTGGCCGAAATACTCGAGCCCATCTGCGCAGAGTACGAGACGCGCGAGGAGATGCTCCGTGCGGCGTACCTGTACGTGCGAGACAGCTTCACGTATCTCAGGCGCAACTACTACAGCGTCGGCGACGACGGGTGGCAGATAGACGAGGCGCTCACCATGTTCAGCACCGGCCGCGGCAACTGCTACTGCTACGCCGCCGCGTTCTGGGCCCTAGCGCGCGGGCTGGGCTATGACGCCACCGCCGTGGCGGGCACTGTCGGCTGGGATCGCGACCCGCACGGCTGGGTTATCATGTACGACGCAGACGGCAACCGCGTCACTTATGACGTGGAGCTAGAGATGGCCTACCGCGTGAACCGGCACAGGTATGACGTCGATATGTACGCGATGAACACCTGGAAGGCCGCGCAGTGGAACTATGTGTACGGAGCACAGTTTCAATGAGTTTTGACAGCGCGCTTTTCATATTTGCATTCCTGCCTGTGCTGCTTGTGCTCGAGGCGGTCATAAAGCCGGTGCGGGCGAAGAATGTGTTTCTCTGCCTGGCGGGGCTCGTGTTCTACGCCTTCGGCGAGCTCTGGGCGCTCACGCTGCTCATAATTTCGGCGCTGGTGAACTGGGCGTTGGGACTGCTGGCACAGCGGGGGAGACGCTGCGCGATCGTGCTCGCGGCGTTTGTCAATCTCGCGCTGTTGGGCGTGTGCAAGTACCTGGGCTTTTTCGGCGAGGGACTCTCGCTGCTGGGCGCCGAGCTCAGTCTGCCGCAGATTGTCGCCCCGGCGGGCGTGAGCTTCTTCACGTTCAAGGGCATCTCCTACGTGGCGGACGTATACAAAAACCCGCAGAGCGGCTCGCGCAGCTTCTTTCGCGTGCTCTTCTACATATCCTTCCTGCCGGAGGTCATGAGCGGCCCGCTCTCGCGCTTTGAGAAGTTCGATTCGCAGCTTGCCGCCCGCTCGCGCTCTGCCGAGCGCACAGCGAACGGCTTAAGGTGCTTTATCCTCGGCCTGGCCAAGAAGCTGCTGCTTTCGGGCGGCTGCGCGCTTGTGGCGGACGCCGCCTTCGGCGCGGGTGCAGCGCTCGACGCCCGCATGGCCTGGCTGGGCGCGATAGCGTACACGCTTCAACTCTATTTTGACTTCTCGGGTTATACTGATATGGCGGTCGGGCTCGGCGGCATGCTCGGCTTTACCTGCCCGGAGAACTTCGACCACCCCTACGACGCGACGAGCATAACCGACTTCTGGCGGCGCTGGCACATCACGCTCTCGCTCTGGTTCAGGGACTACCTGTACATACCGCTCGGCGGTTCGCGGCGCGGCAAGTGGCGCACGGCGGCGAACAAGGCGATCGTGTTCGTTCTCTGCGGGCTCTGGCACGGCGCGAACATGACCTTTGTGCTCTGGGGCGCGTGGCACGCGCTCTTGTCGGCTCTGGAGAGCCTGAAGGTGCTGGACGTGCAGCGCTGGCGCAAGACGGCGGCGGGGCGCGTTCTGTCGCGTGTGTATACGCTTTTGGCCGTCTGCCTGGGCTTCGTCATGTTCAGAGCCTCCAGTGTTTCGGAGGGCTTTGCCGTGCTCTCGGCGATGTTCACCGGCTGGGACTTTACGCTTGCGGGCGATCTGCTGCTCGCGCGCACGGTCGACGGCTACACGCTGCTCGTGCTCGCGCTCTCGTGCCTGTGCTCACTGCCGGTACTGGGCGCAATTAAGACCCGCGTGGAGCGCTCGGGTGCGCGCGTTGCGGCCTGCACGGAGACGGCGAGCTACTTTGCCTGCATCGCGCTGCTTGTCGTGTGTGCTGCGGCCCTGGCCAGCGGAGGCTTCGCGCCGTTCATCTATTTCCAGTTCTAGGGGGTGCTCTGTGAAGCAAGTTCGCTGGATTTTCATAGTGCTCGTCCTGGCGCTCTGCCTCGTGCCGGCGCTCGGGCTCATAATCGACGGCCCGGCGGAGGCCGGCGCGAATGAGGTGCCCGCTTCCATGCCGTCCCTGACAGAGCGCGACGGCTCGCTCAACATCAGCTACCTCGCCGAGCTCGCCGACTACGTCAACGACGGCTTCTTCGGCCGGCAGGAGCTCATAACTGTCTGGGCTGAGCTGCTCGCTCCGCTGGGACACAGCGCCGAGGACGACGTGATACTAGGCACTGACGGCTGGCTATACTACGCGCCGGAGATAGAGGGCTGGGCCGGAGTTGACACGCTCACCGAGCGCGAGATATTCGCCGCTGCCAAGAACCTCGCGCTCATGCAGGAGTACGCAGAAAGCCTGGGCGCGGACTTCGTGTTTACAATTGCTCCCGACAAGAGCACGCTCTATCCCGAGCACCTGCCCGGCTACCCGCAGTCGGACGCGCCGTCGAACGCCGACCGGCTCAGAGAGGCGCTGGATGCGTTGGGCGTGAATTATGTAAACTTGTTTGAGCTCTTCAACGCCGCAGACGAGCCGCTCTACTTTGAACACGACTCGCACTGGACGAGCCGGGGCGCAGCGCTCGCCGCCGACGCGCTGGGCGCGGCGCTGGGCATAGAGAGCGCCTACGGCGAGGGCTATGAGTTCACCACCGAGGTACACACGGGCGACCTCTTTGAAATGCTCTACCCCGCGGGCACGGACACGGAGACGAACGACGTGCCGGTGGGATTGAGCTTTACACAGGGCGCGGGCATACGCCCTGACAGCATTACAATCGACACAACCGGGGCAGGGGAGGGCAGCCTTCTCATGTTCCGGGACAGCTTTGGCGAGCTTTTGTACCCGTTTATGGCCGAGAGCTTCGCGTCGGCGCGCTTTTCGCGCATGGCAGCGTACAATTTGACGCTGGCGGAGGAACTTTCCAGCACGGCGGTCGCCATAGAGCTTGTCGAGAGAAACCTCTCCTGGCTCTATGAGCAGTACGCTGTGTTCCCCGCGCCGCTGCGCGAGCTGGACTATGTCGGAGCCCAATCCGGTGAGGCAGCAATTGAGCTTGCAGCCGCGTATGAGGGCGCGCACCGGGTGTCCGGCGCGATTTCAGGCGAAGTTGACGTTGCGTCCCCGGTGTATATAGTGTATAATGGCACTGTCTATGAGTGCGCACTGACGGCTGACGGGTATACGGCCTGCCTCCCCGGTGAGGGCGGCGGCGAGTACACGCTGTTGTGGTACGTAGACGGTGAACTGACGCGCTGCGACATGAGCGTCAAGATATAATACAGGAAGAGGGATAACGACATGAAGAAGATATTGAGCCTTGTGCTGGCTGCCATGCTCTGCCTCGGCCTCGCCGCCTGCGGCGAAGGGTCCGGTACGGCCACTGAGCCGCCTGAGAGCACCGCTCCTGCCACCGAGAACGTGTCTGAGACGGCGGAACCCACAGTTGAGGCCACCGACCACGCCGCCGAGTCCACCGAGGGCAACAGCCTGCTTGAGACGGCGCAGAGCTTTGAGGGCGCGCCGCTTGAGGACCTTATCGCCGTCATCGGCGAGCCGAACAGCAGCGACTACGCCCCC
>CAYXVA010000140.1:0-4795 GCA_964467975.1 uncultured Oscillospiraceae bacterium
GCCGGCACGCGACACGGCCACGGCTGCGTCGGCGAGAGGGCCGCCTGCGCCATGGCCGAGGCCAGAACGATATACGCCAAGACCCAGCGCACCAGCGTATGCAACGCCGCTGAGACCCTGCTCGTGCAGGAAAACTGGGCCGAAAAACACCTCAAGGACCTCCTGAAGGCCCTCACGGACAAGGACGTCGAGCTCCACGGCGATGCCGGCGCTGCGAAGTACACGACCGGCATGATCCCCGCCACCGAGGCCGACTGGGCCGACGAGTACCTGCGCCTGGCGATGGCCGTCAAGGTCGTACCGGACGTGAAGGCCGCCGTCGAGCACATCAACCGCTACGGCACGAAGCACACCGAGTGCATCGTCACCGCCGACGAGGCCAACGCCGAGTACTTCCTCAAGAACGTGGACGCCGCCGTCGTGGACTGGAACGCCTCCACGCGCTTCACCGATGGGTTCGAGTTCGGCTTCGGCGCCGAGCTCGGCATCTCCACGCAGAAGCTCCACGCCCGCGGCCCGATGGGCCTCGAGGAGATAACGAGCTACAAGTACATGGTGATAGGCACCGGCCAGGTGCGGCCGTAAATCCGTAAAGAAGGCGATAAAATGTCGAAAATTGCGTTTATAGGCAGCGGGAGCATGGCCCGCGCGATAATAGCCGGGCTCGTCCGCACAGGCACGCCCGGCGAGGACATACTGGTTGTCAACCCGAATAACCCCAAAAGCTGCGGCGAGGTGCACGAAAAATACGGCACCGTCACCGCCCCGGCGGAGGCCGTCGCGGAGGCGGGCACCGTCGTTATCGCCGTCAAGCCGCAGTCCTTCCCGGCGGCGTACGGCGTCTATGCGCCGTATGTGAAGCCGGACGCGCTCGTTGTCAGCATCATGGCCGGCATCCCGACCGCCGCGGTCGAGGCCGCATTCCCCGGCACGCGCGTCGTGCGCGTAATGCCGAACCTCGCCCTCGCCGTCGGATACGGCGCGGCGGGCGTCGCCCCGGGCGCGACGGCCTGTGATAAAGACGTTGAGGACGTGATAGCCATCTTCTCCCCCGGCGGCGTGGCCGTGCCGGTCACCGAGGCGCAGATAGACGACGTCGCGGCCCTCTCCGGCAGCGGCGCGGCGTACATATACTACCTGGTCGAAAACCTCCGCGACGCGGCCATAGAGGCCGGCATTGCGCCTGAAACCGCCGCTCAGCTCGCCAAGCAGACCCTCCTCGGCGCGGCAAAGCAGCTCGAGCTCGAGGACGTCCCACCCGAAGAGCTCCGGCGGCGCATAACCAGCAAAAAAGGCACCACCGAGGCCGCGATAAACGCCCTCGACGAGCACGGCTTCCCCGAAGCCATACGCGCCTGCTACAACGCCAACAAGCGCCGCAGCAGGGAGCTCGCGGAGGAAAAGTGAGCGGCGCGGAGTCCTCGACACACCGCTCGCGGAAGCAGGAAATAACCCCTCCCTCTTTGAGGGAGGCGGCCCAGGAAGCCGTTTAATTTTGTGGTAACCAAAAACAACCGGAGAAAAAAGAAACAGGAGATGATACTATTGCAGGAACTTCACACCTTCAGCAAGGTAATGGCAGCCAACCGCGGCGAGATTGCGATACGCATTTTCCGCGCGTGCTACGACCTCGGACTGCGCACGGTCGCGATCTACTCGAAGGAGGATATGATGAACCTCTTCCGCACGAAGGCGGACGAGGCGTACCTCATTGGCGAGCACCTCAGCCCGCTGGGCGCGTACCTCGCGATTGACGAGATAATCGCGCTCGCGAAAAAGCGCGGCGTGGACGCCATACACCCCGGCTACGGCTTTTTGAGCGAGAACGCGGCCTTTGCAAAGGCCTGCGAGGACGCGGGGATAAAGTTCATCGGCCCGCCGAGCCACGTGCTGGCCAAGATGGGCGACAAGCTCGAGGCGAAGAAGATAGCCGTGAGCTGCGGCGTGCCCGTGATTCCCGGCACTCGCGAGTCGTTGAAGGACGCCGCCGAGGCGGAGGCGAAGGCGCAGGAGTTCGGCTTCCCCGTGATACTCAAGGCGGCGGCGGGCGGCGGCGGGCGCGGCATGCGCCTGTGCCAGAAGCTCGAGGAGGTCGGCCCGGCGTTTGAGCTCGTCAGCAGCGAGGCCCGCAAGGCCTTCGGCGACGACAGCATCTTCATGGAGAAGTACCTCGTCGAGCCGAAGCACATCGAGGTGCAGATCCTCGCCGACGAGCACGGCAACGTCCGCCACCTGGGCGAGCGCGACTGCTCGCTGCAGCGCCGTTACCAGAAGGTTGTGGAGTTTTGCCCTGCGTGGATCGTCGATGAGGGCGTGCGCGAAAAGCTGCGCGACGACGCGGTCAAGATCGCCGAGGCCGTCGGCTATGTGAACGCCGGCACCGTCGAGTTCCTCGTCGACCGCGACGGCAACCACTACTTCATCGAGATGAACCCGCGCATCCAGGTCGAGCATACCGTCACCGAGATGGTCACGGGCATCGACATCGTGCGCGCGCAGATACTTATCGCCGAGGGCGCGACTGTCGCGCACCCGGAGATAGGGCTTGAAAAGCAGAGTGACCTATACATGAACGGCTACTCCATACAGTGCCGCGTCACCACCGAGGACCCGAAGAACAACTTCGCGCCCGACAACGGAAAGATAGTCTCCTACCGCTCCGGCGGCGGCTTCGGCGTGCGCCTTGACGGCGGCAACGCGGCCGCGGGCGCGGAGATAAGCCCGTACTACGACAGCCTGCTCGTCAAGGTCACTACCTGGGACCGCACCTTCGAGGCCGTCTGCCGCAAAGCCCGCCGCGCCATAAACGAGGAGCACGTGCGCGGCGTCAAGACCAACATCTCCTTCGTCACGAACATACTCAACCACCCGACCTTCATCGCCGGCAAGTGCCACACGAAGTTCATCGACGAGACGCCCGAGCTCTTCGACATCGAGGAGAGCCGCGACCGCGCAACGCGCGTGCTGCGCTACATCGCGAACATCCAGGTCGCGAACCCCGACGCGCAGCGCCGCGAGTACACCACCCCGCGCTACCCCGTGCCCACGCGCGAGATAACGCGCGCCGACGGCCTGAAAGAGCTCCTGGACACCAAGGGCCCCGAGGCGGTGAGTAAGTGGGTCATGGAGCAGAAGAAGCTGCTCATAACCGACACCACGATGCGCGACGCGCATCAGAGCCTGCTCTCCACGCGCATGCGCACCCGCGACATGGTCAAGGGCGCCGAGGGCACGGCGGACTTCCTCGCCGACTGCTTCTCGCTTGAGATGTGGGGCGGCGCGACCTTCGACACGGCCTACCGCTTCCTCTACGAGTCCCCTTGGGAGCGGCTTATCATGCTCCGCGAGAAGATACCCAACATCCCCTTCCAGATGCTGCTGCGCGGCTCTAACCTCGTCGGCTACGCCAGCTACCCGGACAACCTGGTGCACGCCTTCATCGAGGAGAGTGCGAAGTACGGGATAGACGTGTTCCGCGTGTTCGACTCGCTCAACTGGATACCCAGCATGGAGACGGCGATGGAGGCCGTGCTCAAGACAGGCAAGATTCTCGAGGCCACCGTCTGCTACACGGGCGACATCCTCGACCCGAAGCGCGACAAGTACACGCTCAAGTACTACGTCGACTTTGCCAAGGAGCTCGAGCGGCGCGGCGCGCACATGATCTGCGTCAAGGACATGTCCGGCCTGCTCAAGCCCTACGCGGCCAAGAAGCTCATAAAAGCGCTCAAGGACGAGATAGGCGTGCCGATACACCTGCACACCCACAACACCACCGACAACCAGATCGCCACCTACCTGCTCGCCGCCGAGGCGGGTGTGGACGTGGTCGACTGCGCGATAGGGCCGCTCTCGAGCCTCACGAGCCAGCCGAGCCTCAACAGCCTGGTCGAGGCCATGCGCGGTACCGAGCGCGACACCGGCCTGCCCACGGAGGGCCTGCAAAAGCTCGCCGACTACTGGGCCGACGTGCGCGAGCGCTACGGCCGCTTCGACAAGGGCCTGCGCACCCCCGTCACGGACATCTACCGCTACGAGATACCCGGCGGCCAGTACACGAACCTCCAGCCCCAGGTTGAGGCCCTCGGCCTCGGCCAGCGCTTCGACGAGGTCAAGGAGATGTACCGCACCGTCAACGACATGCTCGGCGACATCATCAAGGTCACGCCGAGCTCCAAGATGGTCGGCGACCTCGCCATATTCATGGTGCAGAACGACCTGACGCCGGAGAACATCGTCGAGCGCGGCGAGTCCCTCGCCTTCCCCGACAGCGTCGTGAGCTACTTCAAGGGCATGATGGGCCAGCCGCCCTGCGGCTTCCCGGAGGATTTGCAGCGCGTCGTGCTCAAGGGCGAGGAGCCCATAAAGGGCCGCCCCGGCGACCTCCTGCCGCCCGTCGACTGGGACGAGATAAGCTCCGAGGTCGGCAAGTACACCGACAAGATAGACCGCAAGGGCCTTATCTCCTACGCCATGTACCCGAAGGTCATGCAGGACTACTTCACGCACCGCCGCGAGTACGGCTATATCATGCGCATGGGCAGCCATGTGTTCTTCGACGGCCTCGCCGAGGGCGAGACGACCACTATAAACATCGAGGACGGCAAGACCCTCGTGATAAAGTACCTGGGCCTCGGCGACCGCAACGAGGACGGCACGCGCAACGTCGTCTTTGAGCTCAACGGCTCGCGCCGCGAGGTCTCCGTGCCCGACCCGAGCGCGCCCGACACGGCGAGGAAGGTCGCGATGGCCGACCCCGAGGACAAGGGCCAGGTCGGCGCGTCGATACCCGGCA
>CAYXVA010000141.1:0-4771 GCA_964467975.1 uncultured Oscillospiraceae bacterium
CAATGCTCACGCGCTCGGCGCCCACCTTCTCGAAGTCCTCGTCGGGCTTAAAGGGGTCCACCGCGATTACGCGCATACCGAAGGGCTTGGCACGCTCGGCCACCGCCTTGCCTATCTTGCCGAGGCCGACGATGCCAAGCGTCTGGCCCCAGACGCCCTTGAGCCCGAGCGTCTCGAGGCTGGCCGTCTCCCAGACGCGCTCCTTGTTGACGCGGCGCTGCAGATACGGCAGGCGCTTGCGCAGAGCGAGCATGAGCATGATGGTGTGGTCGGCGACCTCTTTCGTGCAGTATTCGCCTATGGCCGAGACGGCTATGCCGCGGCTCTTAGCGTACTCGTGCGCCACGAAGTTCCAGCCCGTGGCCTGCACGGAGATTATCTTGCAGTTCTTCATGTGGTCAATGGCCGTCTCGTCTATGGGCGCAAAGCCGGTTATGACGGCGTCGCAGTCGGAGAGCGCTTCATAGTACGCCTCGAGGTTCGCCTCGTCGTACACGGCGAAGCCTATCTCCGTGCCCTCGGGCATATAGGCGAGTTCGGTGTCTATATTTCTGTCCTTTGTCTCAGGATATTCGGCAAATACGATTTTCACGTTCTCTCTCCTATCTTATCTTAATGGATTTAGGTATTTCGCTGTTATTCCCCGGCCGCGCCGCTCGGAGCTTCTTTGCCGCGCGAGGCGTAGAACAGCTCCGCTTTTTCCTTCTCCGCGTCCGTCTGCTTGTGCGTGAGACAGACGGCGAAGTAGAGCACGGCGGACACGCCGAAGCTGGGCCAGAGCGCGTCAATCTGGAAGATTGCCAGGCCGCTCACGTTGCCGCCGATATACCAGACGATTGCGATTATAGTCGCCGACACCATCGAGGCGAAGGCGCCCGCCGAACAGGAGCGCTTCCAGAAAAACGCGCCCGCTGTGGGCAGGAAGAGCCCTGCCGAGTTTATGGTGAAGGTTATGAGCAGGATGTTCATTATGTCCTGGTTGAACCAGCCGAAAATGCCGCCCAGGACGCCTATGACGAGCGAGCTCACGAGCCCGAGGCGCATGACGGTCTTGTCGCTCGCGTTCGGGACGACGAAGCGCTGGATTATATCCCGCGTCAGGCTCGCAGAGCCGGTGAGCACGGAGATATCCGCCGTGGACATTATGGCGCTGAGCACGCCTATCAGTATCAGGCCCTTGAGGCCGTACGGAAAGAACTTCACGACGAGCTCGGCGAGTATGTTGTTCGCCGACGACACCTCGGGCAGCAGCAACTGTCCGGCCATGCCGAGGTAGGTGCCCGCGCCGGCGATTATCAGCACGGCGATGGCGGCGTAAATAGTGCCGAGCATGGCGCTTTTGGCGTTCTTCGCGGCAATGCAGCGTGTGAAGCTGTCCATCGAGGTAAAAAACGAGAGGATGGTGCTGAGCACCATTGCACTTATCGTCGGCCAGCCCCAGGCGCCGAGGTCAAAATAGCTCGCCGGCAGGTCCTGCGTCAGGCTCAGTCCGTCGGCGGAGAGCGTATTCCCGATGAGCGGCACGGCGATTATTACGACGCCGAGTATTAAAAGCAGCATCTGCACGATGTCCGTGTATGTCACGGCGAGCAGCCCGCCGGTGGAGACATAGCAGACTATCACGACCGCCGCGACCACATAGCACAGGCCGAGGCTCCACCCCGTGAGGACGTTGAGTATGGATGCGCCGGCCACAAACTGCGCGGCCGTGTAGCCTATCATGGCGAGGATGGTCGTTAAGCTGCACATAACGCCGTTTTTTGAGTCGTAGCGGCTGGAGATAAGTTCCGGAAAAGTTATGTTGTTGAGCACTCCGCTTATGCGCTTTATGGGCTTTGCCATGACGAGCGCAAAGATTATGCAGCCGCCCGCTATGGCGGCCACGTACCACACGGCGGTGATGCCCATGCTGTAGCCGTTCGATGCCGTACCTATCACGGCGCTGCCGCCTATCCACCCGGCCATCCAGAGCGCGCCGAGCTTGAAGCTGCCCATCGAGCGGCCGCCGACATAGTAGTCGTCGGCGTTCCTTTGCTTTTTCTGAGCGTAGAACCCCAGGAGTATCATCCCGACAAAATAGAGCAGGATGATGGAAATATCTAATGCATTTAACATGTCTCCCCCAATCCAGTCTGTTCCATTTGCTTCTCTCCCCTATTGGGCCGTGCCCGTGCTCAGGCACGGCCCCAATTGGAATCAGAGCTTGGCTCCGGCGTGCAGGCAGTCGGAGTTCTTGGGATTAATCTTGCCTTTGCGGGCAAAGTATTCTGTTACCTGCTCGTCGAGCTCGTCGAGCTTGAAAAGGCCGGTGTGCGCCGCGACGGCGCCCAGCAGCACGAGGTTCGCGCCCTTGGGGTTGCCGCACTCGATGGCGACCTCGCTCATGGGGACGCGGACGACGTTTATGTCGGAGCGGTACTCGCGGTCATGAGGCACGAGCGAGTCGTTTACAAACAGCCAACCGCCGGGCTTGATGCTCCCTTCGAACTTGTCCACGGCGGGCGCGTTGAGCGCGCAGACGATGTCCGGCGCCTTGGAATACGGGCTGGCGATTGGGCCGTCGTTGACCTTGACGGTGCAGTTGGCGGTGCCTCCGCGCATCTCGCTGCCGTAGGAGGGGTACCACGTGACCTCGCGGCCGAGCATCATAGCCGAATGGGCGATGATAAGGCCCGTGGTCAGGACGCCCTGGCCGCCGAAACCGGCGCAGATAATCTCAGTCATTACTTGTCTCCTCCCTTGTCGATGAACTCACCCTGCGGGAAATACTTCGTCATTTCCTCGTGTACGAACTGCTTGGCCTTGACGGGCGGCAGGTTCAGGTTCGTCGGGCAGGGGCTCAGCAGCTCCACGAGGGAGAAGCCGTCGCCCGCGAGCTGGTGCTCCATGGCCTTCTTGATATAGCGCTTGGCCTTGGTCATGCCGCCGACGCCGACGAGCTCGCCGCGCGCGAGATAGGCGATGTCCATGCCGCGGAGCAGCTCCACGCCGGAGAGCGTGCCATAGCGGGAGGGGTCCTTGCCCTTGGGCGAGGTGGCGGTCTTTTCGCCGGGCAGGGTAGTCGGGGCCATCTGGCCGCCGTTCATGCCGAAAACGGAGTTGTTGATGACGAACACGGTTATGTTGTCGTTGCGCAGCGCGGCGTGTATCGTCTCCGCCATGCCGATGGAGTAGGCCGCGCCGTCGCCCAGGTAGGCAAAGACGGGACACTCGGGGCGAACATGCTTGACACCGACGGCGGTGGGAATGTCGCGGCCGTGCGCGGCCATGATGGTGTCAAAGTTCCAGTAGTCTATGTTGAACGAGCAGCACGCGACGTCCACGACGGTCACGAGCTTTTCGACTATGTCGAGTTCCTCCGCGACCTCGCCGATAAGGCGGCTGGCCAGGCCGTGGCCGCAGCCGGGGCAGAAGCCCGCCGAGGAGAACACGCATTCAGGCGCTTTCAGCTTCATTTACTTGACCTCCTTTTCCAGCATCGCTTTGGCCTTCTCGATGACCGCGTCCGTCTCGGGCAGGCCGAAGAAGGTGCCGTAGAAGTCGACGGGGCGCGTATCGCGGATGGCGAGGCGGACGTCGTCGACCATCTGGCCGAGGATGTTTATCTCCACGGTCATGAACGCCTTGGCGTTTTTGCACTCTTCGAAGGCGCGCTCGGGGAAGGGCCAGAGGGTGATCGGGCGGATAAGGCCGAGCTTGAAGCCCTGCGCCCTCGCCTCGTTCACCGCGTCCTTCGCGACACGGGAGCTGATGCCGTAGGCGACGAGGACGACGTCCGCGTCCTCCGCCATATAGCTCTCCCAGCGCTGCTCGGCGTCCATGGCGGCGTACTTTGCGCGCAGATACTCGACGTAGTCCGGGCGGGTGTAGTATGTATTCTGAATCTTGCGCGGAGCGTCGCCGTGCTTGCAGCCGCGTACGGCCCAGTCATAGGTGTTCACGTCGTGCTCTGCAAGCTCGGGCAGGTTGACGCCCTCGGCCATCTGGCCTATCGCGGCGTCGGAGGCGATAAGCACGGGGTGGCGGTATTTCTCGGCGAGGTCGAAGGCCGTCGCCATCATGTCGCAGTTCTCCTGCACGCTCGCGGGCGCGAGGACTATCGTGTGATAGTCGCCGTGGCCGCCGCCGCGGGTGAGCTGCCAGTAGTCGCCCTGGCCCTGGGCTATGTCGCCGAGGCCGGTGCCTATGCGCATGACGTCTATGATAACCGCCGGCAGGTCGGCCGCGACCAGGTAGGAGATGCCCTCCTGGTTGAGCGAGAAACCGGGGCCGGCCGAGCTCGTGAGCGCCCTCGCGCCTGCGGCCGCCGCGCCCAGGAGCATGTTGATGCCCGCCAGCTCGCTCTCGGTCTGGACGAAGGTGCCTCCCACCTCGTCCATGCGCCAGGAGAGGTACTCAAGTATTTCGGTCTGCGGCGTTATAGGATAGCCGCTGTAGAAGCGGCAGCCGGCGCGGATTGCGGCCTCGGCCAGCGCCTCATTGCCTTTCATCAGTTCTTTAGCCATAGTTTCACTTCCTTCTTCAAACCAGAATCTCAAACACGCTGTCGGGACACACGCGGTAGCAGGAGCCGCAGGCGATGCACTTCTCGTCGTCGACCTGTATCGTGTCGTAGCCCTTTTCGCTTATGTGGCCGGTGAAGGAGATGGCCTTTTTCGGGCACTCCTCCACACAGTAACCGCAGCCCTTGCAGCGGGCTATGTTCAGTTTGACCTTACTCATTGTTGCCTCCCGTGTGTATAATCACGCCTTTTTGGCGCGTTTAGCGACT
>CAYXVA010000142.1:0-4771 GCA_964467975.1 uncultured Oscillospiraceae bacterium
AGAGCACTGCAAACCCTTATTTTTCAGGAAGTTTTTGGACGGTCTGGGGAGGGGGCCCGCGCAAGCGGGTCGGAGGGAGTTTGCCCGAAAGTCTGTGCAACCCCCCAAGAGGACTGCCCCGGTCGGCCCCCTCGGGGAGGGGCGATGTGTGCGTGTCCGCTGCTATTTGTCCTCCAGCACTTTTTCCACGCTGAGCACCTTGCCCATTGCAAGCTCCTCCGGGACGTAGACGAAGCCGCATTTGGGGCAGACGGGCAGCTCTACCGGGAAAGCGTTGTCGAGATAGCCGAACACGGCGTTGGCCTTTACGAGCGGCACGCCGCACTTATGGCACGTCAGCTTGCCCTCGGGGTCTATTACGTAATAGCTCTTTTCCTCTGCCATGATTTACCTCGTCTCTATGGTCATGCGGTGGCTGTACACACGCCGGACGGTGTACCCGTCCGCGTCCTCGGTGAACTTCACCCAGAAGGTCACGTTGCCGAGCCGCGCGCGCGTGACGAGCTCTCCCGTGTCGTTTTCCAGCACGGCCTCGCCGCTTTCGCGATAGCGCTGCATGACGCGCGCCACGTCCGTGTCGAGCACCATGCGCTCTTCCATAAGCGCGCGGGCCTCGTCGGTTATCTCCAGATTGAAGTCCAGCTTCTCCATCGTCTCGTCCTCTCCCCATATCTCGCGCAGCAGGCGGCGCCTTAGTTCCAACCTGTTCCTGCGTTTTTCGCTTATCCCGGGCGGATTGCCCGCGTTTGCGCCGTATACGAGCTCCAGAATATGCGCGCTCTCGGCCCCGGCGCGGGCGTAGCGGTCGCGGCAGCCCATGCAGTAGGTGAGCTGCACGCCCTCGGCGCCCTCGAGCGCGAGGGCGGTCATCTCTTCGGCGACCTCGGGCTTTGCATAGCCCGCGAGCCCGCCGTAGCCGCAGCATGGCGCGCGCTCTCCCGTGTACTCCGGCTCTATAACCGCGCAGCCGAGCTGAGAGGCCAGGGCGCGCACAGCATTTTGTGTGTGCTCATCCCCGCGCGCGCCGCAGGCGTCGTGCAGCGTGACATCCCCGACGGCCTCGGGCGCGCACTCGGGCAGGCCGATATCGAGCAGCACGTCCCATATCCCCACGCACTCACCGAGGGGCGCGAGCGTCCTCGTGCACGTGGGGCACGCGGTTATTATCTTCGGGCCTCCCAGCGAGGCGAGCGCGTTTTGCAGCTGCGCGCGCGTATCATTGAACAGCTCCTCGCGCCCGGCCCAGTCGGATATCACGCCGCAGCAGCCGAGGATGATTCCCACGCCGCCCGTGAGCCGCGCGCGCAAATCCACGTACGTACGCCAGACCGCCTCTGGCGCGACGGCCCCGGCCTGGCAGCCCGGGAAGAACACGTATTCGCACTTCTCATAGCCAGGCTCGGCGCGGCACAGAAAGGCCTCGCCGTTTGAAAAGAGCTGGTCATAGAGCGCAAACTCGTGCACAGCGAGGCTCATCTTGCCCGTTGCGACCATGTTGCGCCGCGCGGAGAGGCATATCTCCGCCATGTTGTAGCCGTTCGGACACGTGACCGTACACTGGTGGCAGAGTGCGCAGGAGTTTATCGCGCCGTTCCACATGTGGTCGCCCATGATTATCCCGACGTTGTTGTAAATTTCGCGCGTCATGGCGCGCGGGAACTTGCCGTAGTGCCGCAGCCAGGCGCAGCCCTTTATGCACTCGACGCACTCGCACTGGATGCACCGCCCGGCCTCGCGCCGCGCCTCGTCAGGCGTGTACACGCCGTTTTCCGCCACGCGGCTGGACGGCTCGACGCCGGAGAGGTCCGTGTACAGCGCGCTCGTGACCGGGCCCTCCTCGCCGCGCGAGGTTAAAGGGCTCATGCCCTGGCCGAGCCTGTCGGCGCTCACGCCCGCGCGCCGCGCGTCGAAGAACGCGCCTATGACGCTCGCGCCGCCATCAGGGCGCGCGAGCACGCCGAGCATCTCGTCGCAGAGCGTGACGGGGTCAATATTTCCGCCGCCCAGCGCGGAGTAGGCCGCGCGCGAGACGCAGACGAGGTCGTATCCGGCCCTTTCCGCTTCAATGAACCCGCCTGTGAGCTCGCAGCCGTACACGATTTTGAGCTCGAGCCCTTCAAGCGCCGCCGTCTCCGCCGCCGCATCTTCCGGGCACAGGAAGGGCGCGCAGCGCGCTATGACCTCCGCCGGGCTGTTTTCGGCGACGTAGAACGCCGTCGGATAGCTCTTGCCCGCCAGCTCGGCGGCGACAACGAGTGTGAAGAGTTCCGCGCCGAACACGGCGGCGGTCTTTTTCTTCCTGAATTTCAGCAGGCCCCGGCCCGTTTTCGGCTGCCCGTGGCGCATTGCCGCGCGCTCGAGCGCCGGAATATCCACGCCCTCGGCCCCGCGCTCGGTCAGGCGGCAGGCCGACGCGCACGGCGCCTCGCACCCGGCGGCGAGTATGCGCGCGAAGGGCGCGGAGCGCTCGAGCATGGCGCGCGCAGCCGTAAAGTCCCCATCCGCGCACAGCCGCGCGAGCTCGCGGGCGTCTATTCGCAGCGGACATGCCGCCGAGCAGAAGGCCGGCTGCTCGTGCACGCACAGGCTCTCGCGCGCGGCGAGCTCGTCCTTGGAATAGAGCTGTTTCGTCTTGTATGCGCGCGTTGAGCGCTCGGTGAAGTCCATAATTGCCCTCCCTCCGGCGGGAAAATCAGTCCACTGAGTTCCAAAATTCTATTTTGTACACTATGCCGTTTTCGTCGAGGATAAAATGCGTTATCGTCCGGCTGTCACTGACCATGATATCTGCGCCGCCCCTGTTTTTGTCCATGGCGTTCCATGACCCCAGAAAGCCGATAACCCCTCCGTAAAAAGTGTGGTACTCACCCGCATCGGCGAGTGTGAGTACATTCGACGGAAAGCTCGCAAGCACCTCCTCGCCGCTGCTGCCGATGCCCACACCGCGCACCTTGAAGGGGAAGTCGGCCGACTCGGTGTTAAAGCCGCTGAAATAGAGCGGCGCGCCGCTCATGGCGTCGAAGGTGACAGTCGCGCCCATGTACTCGTACACCGCGCCGCTCACGCCGCCCTCGGAGTACTCCAGCAGCGTCACGCCCGGCACGGCCTCCCACTCGGCGCGCTCGACGCGTGTCGGCACGGGCAGGCTGAGCTCGTCGTTATACGGCATGTCGCGGTGCGCGCGCAGCGCCTCGGCGCGCGTTATGGCCGTGAAGCGCTCGGGCCGAGGGTTGTCGGCGCTTTCGGCGTACACGAGCGTGAGCGTGCCGCCGTCCACGCTCTCCTCGGCTTTGGTTTCCGTGAAGCTGCCGCCCACGATGTCCTCCCAGCCGGTGTCGGGGTACTCGGACCGGTAGTTGTACCAGCACTTGAAACGCCCGTCGCCGGACATGAGCAGCAGCGCCTGAGAGCCGTCGCCGAAGCTCTCGCCGAGCCAATACGACTCCGGCTCGAAGCCGACGTCGGGCAGCGTCATCGTCTCCGGCACCGCGCGGCCAGACGCCTCCTCCGGCGGAATTGTCTCAACCGGCACCGGCGTGGGCCCCGGCGTAACCAAATCCCCCGGCGATGCCGGTATCGACGTCGGCGACGCGCCCTCCGTCGGCTCCGCTGCCGGCGCGCCGCAGGCGGCGAGGAGCAGGAGGGCTAGTACAAGCAGTACGATTCGTTTCATATGCCGCACACCTCACTTTTGCAAATGGGGAAGGCTCTCGCCTTCCCCATTCTATCATAGGTTGCGTGTGATTTAAAGCCTTACGCCTTGACCTGCTTGAGCGCCTCGAGGACAACCTCTGGCAGAGCCGGGACGCGGGTGATACGCGCGCCGGTGGCGTTGTAGATGGCGTTGAGTATCGCCGGGTGCGGGATGCCGCACTTGGCGAGGGTGGTGTGCTTTTTGAGGTCCTCGAAGTCCTCGGTCAGCGCCAGGCCTATGCCCTGGACGAGGCCGCCGTAGAAGTTGCCGTCGACGGCGAGCTTGTTGAGTATCGTGCCGCAGTCGGCCACGGCGGTAAACTTCTCGACCTTGACCTTGCCGGTCTGGGTGTCGACCGCGACCTCGGGCAGGAATATCGTGTACATGTAGGCCGGGAACGGCTCGCCCTGGCTGGTGGCCTGGTTGAGCGTGACGCTCGCGGTATAGGTGTAGATGCCCACAGCGTGGGTATCTATGCCCTCGGCGACCATCTCATCATAGGTCCTGTACGTGCCGTCCGGCTTGCGCATGGCCTTGAGCAGGTTCTCACAGGCGAGCTTCGTGGCCGAGCCGGTCATGACGGTGGAGCGCGAGCCGCCGGCGGGGCCGGAGTTCGGCGTGAGCTTGGTGTCGCACAGCTCGAGGTGTATCATCTCGGGCGTGAAGCCGGCCTGGCGCAGCGTCTCGTGGCCGGCGGTCAGCGTGGCGATGTCGGCGCCCTGGCCGTGGTCCTCCCAGGAGTTGCGCAGCGTGACCGTGCCGTCGGGGTTCAAATCCGCCCAGCACTCGGAGACGTCGGAGTTGTCAAGGCCGCAGCCGTAGACGCCCAGCGAGACGCCGACGCCGTACTTTATCCGACCGTCGCTCGCCGCGTTCTTCTCCGCAACGCGCTTCTTTGCCGCCTCGTAGTGCGGCCTCGCGAGGTTGAAGAGGTCCTCCTCGCAGTAGACATCGGGCCTGCAGCCGTTCGGCGTGCGGGAGTCGTCTTTCTCCTTGTAGCAGTTCATGGCCCTGAATTCGAACGGGTCCATGCCCAGCTTCGCAGCCATCATGTCCATGGCGATGTCGCTGCCCATG
>CAYXVA010000143.1:0-4768 GCA_964467975.1 uncultured Oscillospiraceae bacterium
CGTGCCGTGTTCTCGCCCCGCGAGCGGACGCCCCGCCGCTTCTCAAGCCCCGAGATACGACGCCGTCGCCTCCCCTCCATGCAAAAACTCGTCGTACCCCACGCCGTCGTCCCCGTCGCGCTCGCTCCGCTTGTCCGCCGCCGCGCTCTCGACGCGCGATACGCAGTAGTAGCGCACCGCGTCCACCCTGTGCGTGACCTCGTGCGGCTCCTTGGCGCAGTCGTTTGGGTTCAGATCGTCGGCCTGTATATCGCGCAGGTCGTCAATCGTCTGTCTGCACGTGTCGAAGAAGAGCAGCGACGGCCTGCCGTCCGGCCTCTTTGAGAGCATGTCCTTTATCATCATGTGTCCTTGCACCCTGGAGTTGCCGGCCTTGACTATGGGAACGCCGCACTCGAGGAATATCTCCGCCATCGTGCGCCCCGAGTCCTTCTGCCTCGACCACATGTCCGGCGGCGCGAACGTGACGACGATCTTCTCGCCCGGCAACGTCCGCTCCAGCATGGCCCTCGCCGCCTCCTGGACGATAAGCCCGCTCTTAGAGTACTCGCGGTACATCCAGCTCCGGCCCTGCTCGTCCACTGCAAACCACGCGCAGGCGAACATGTCCAGCCCGTAGTCGAACGCCCTGTAGCGCTTCCAGTGCCGCGGTATCTGAAACGGCGGCGACACGTGCACTGACTCGCTCAGCTCTGGGAAATAGTTCCCGCCCAGCGACTCCCAGTCGCCGTACCGGTACGCCCGCCGCAGATTCTCCGGCATGGCCGAGAGCATCCGCAAATACCCCGGCGAGGACTTCAAAAGCGCCGTGTTGTCCTCCACCGTAGCGGGTATGAACACATAGTCGTCGGGGTTCTCGTTCTCCTCGTGGTTTGCGCGGTTTGTGATATACTCCCTGTCGATGAACAGCCGCTTCACCCACCTGTGCCCGACGCCGCCGGGGTTGCAGGTTATATACATGCGCTTCGGGAAGTCGTTGACACCGCGCAGCAGCCCGCCGATGAACTGGAACGCCCTCCACGTGAACTGCGTCGCCTCGTCTAGAAAAATCCAGTCGTACTCCTGGCCGTTGTACTCCAGCTCGCTCTCCTCCCCCGACCAGTGCCCGAAGTGAATGAGGCTGCCGTTGACGAAGTATATCGTGTGCAGCGAGCCGTTGTAGCTCGCGAGCTCGGGCCTTATCAGCTTGAGCATCGGCTCGATGTGGTTCGACTGCAGCTCCGGGTAAGTCTTGCGCATCACGAGAATGCGTATCCCCGGATAGTAGTACGCGCCCAGCAGCGCCTTCGTCCTCACGGCCCAGGTCTTGCCGCCGCCCTTTGCCCCGCCGTAGCCGGTGTAGAGCTTGCGTGAGGCAAAGAACAGCTTCTGCTTGGGGTTGGCCTCGCCCGGGTTCCACTCGAGCACCTCGCTCACTCGGCCGCCCCGCTTCCGACGCCCCTGAGCTCAATCACCAGCTTCTGCTCGCGCGAGCCGGGCGCGCCCTTGTCCGCATAGCCGCCGTTTTTCTCCTGCTTGAGCGCGTTCATGCAGCCCGTGGCCCGCCCCGACTCCGTGACCATCTGGTTTTCAAGCCAGTCCATCCGGGCGAGCTTTGCGCGCTCGAATTCTTTTTTGTACGTCTTGTCCCTGGCGAGCTTCTCGTACTCCTCCTCTCCCAAATCCAACGCCAGCAGCAGCCCCGCTTCCGTCGGAAAGCGCCCTGCCTCCGAGCTCTTTTCAAAGTAGGAGTCAATAGCGCAGCGCAGCTCCGCCGCCTTCTGAGCCTTTGTCTTGCCCACTCTCTCACCTCCACGGCCTTGATTATACCACTTTCAAGATATTTTGTAAAGAATTTTGGACGTTCGATTTTCGCAAATCACAATTTTCTGCACATTCCACAAATATTTGTGCGTCGCCTGTCAACTCGCGCCCATATTTTTCGGCTTAAATTTCGTATTCAGACGTTTTTTAGGGTAATTTTATCTTATTAAGCGTAGAATTTTCCACGCCGTTAGCCCCCAAACCGCCGCAAT
Organism: uncultured Oscillospiraceae bacterium; assembly: GCA_964467975.1. Taxonomy (GTDB): domain Bacteria; phylum Bacillota; class Clostridia; order Oscillospirales; family Oscillospiraceae; genus Scatomorpha. The sequence goes on from CAYXVA010000143.1 coordinate 2,016, forward strand.
TTCAAATTTGTGCACCTTTACACCGCCCTCAAAAAGCCCCTCTTGACAAATTGCACCGTTTGTGCGCAAAAAATATCGCCTGTACAGAAATCTGCACAGGCGATATCGCGGTTTAATTACGCGCAAAAGCCCCGCCGCCTCATATGAGACGGCGGGGCGCAGTTCACTTTTCCCGCTTGCAGCCGTGCGGGCACCCGGCGCAGTCCCCGCTGCATCCGCCCTTCCGGCGGCGGCGCACAATGGCGCGCACAGCGAAGATGGCCCAGACGGCCAGCGCGGCGGCTATAAGAATCTCAATCCACAATTCAAATCACCAGAAGCCCTATCTGATACACGATAAACGTCACAATCCACGCGACGCCTAGCTGGAACGCCGCGGTCACGAGCATGTACTTCGTGCTCGACTCGCGGCGTATGGTCGCGAGCGTAGCCGTGCAGGGGATGTACAGCAGACAGAACACCATGAGGCACAGCGCGTTGAGCGTGCCGAAGCCTATCGAACCGAGCGCGGCGGAGAATGCGCTCATGCCCTCGGGCGAAGAGGCGTTGACAATCCCGAAAAGCACCGCGCAGCTCGAAACCACGACCTCCTTGGCGGAGATACCGGCGATAAGCGCCACGGCGATCTGCCAGAAGCCCAGGCCTATCGGCACGAAGAACGGCGCAATCCAGTGCCCTATTATGGCCCCGAAGCTCTCCGACATGTCGGTCGCATAGCCGTGCGCGCCGAAGTTGAGCAGCACCCAGATGATGAGCGTCGCGACAAATATCGTGGTACCGGCCTTGCCGAGGTAGTCCTTGATTTTCTCCCAGACGTAAATCGCGACCGTACGCGAATCCGGCATTTTGTACTCCGGCAGCTCTATCATGAGGTAGTTGACGCTCTTTTTACTGTCCACGAGGTGTATGACGGCCGAGACTATTATTGCCACGACGATGCCAATCAAGTACATGGAGTACGCGACAATCATCGCCCTGTCGCCGAAGAACATCTCGGCGAAGAGTATGTATATCGTCAGCCTGGCGTTGCAGCTCATAAACGGTGTGACGAGCATGACCTTGTAGCGGTCGCGCTTGTTCTCGAGCGCGCGGGAGGCCATGATGGCCGGCACCGTGCAGCCGAAGCCGAGCAGCATTGGTATAAACGCCCTTCCCGAGAGCCCGAGATGGCTCATGACTCCTTCCATGACGTAGGCCACGCGCGCCATGTAGCCGCTGTCCTCCAAAAGCGCGAGGCAGAGGAAGAGTATGAGTATGTTCGGCAGGAATGTCACGACCGTACCCACGCCGGCGATAATCCCGTCGACCACGAGCGAGGTTATCATGTCGCTCGCGTTCACGGCCGTGAGTCCGGAAGTGACCACGCCGCTGAGCCAGTCAATGCCCAGCTCCAGCCAGCCCTTGAGCCAGTCGCCGACCGTAAAAGTGAGCATGAAGATAACGGCCATTATGCACAGGAACACGGGAATGCCCCAGACCTTGTGCGTCAAAACCGCGTCGGCCTTCTCCGTGAGCACATCCTGGCGCTCCTTGTGCAGCAGCACCTCGTTTATAATCTCGCCGATGAAGTCGTATTTCTGGTTTATTATGTCCGACTCATAGCTCCTGTCGAGCACATCCGGCAGGTTCACCGGGTACTTGGAGCAGATCTCCTTGTCGCTCTCGAGCAGCTTTATGGCGTGCCAGCGGTAGTTTTTCATATCCGGGTACCGCCGCTTCAGCTCGGGGATAATCTGGTCAATCTTGTCCTCAATTTTGTCGGAGTACACCATAGTGTACTCGCTGTGGTGGTCGTGCTCGTGGTGCGTGACCCCGGTGTGCTCATGAATGAGCGTGTCCGGGTGCGTCTGTCCCTTGTGGTGCTCGGCGGCGTGCATGAGCACGTCCAGCCCGCGCCGCTTGCGCGCCGAGACCGGCACGGCTGGTATGCCCAGCATCTCCGGGAAGCGGTGCAGGTCTATCTCCATGCCGCGCTTTTCCACGATGTCCATCATGTTCAGCGCCATGACCACCGGCTTACCCAGCTCGAGCAGCTGCAAGGTGAGGTACAAGCTGCGCTCAAGCGCGCTCGCGTCCACGACGTTTATTATCACGTCCACCTCGTCTGAGAGGATAAAGTTGCGCGAGACCGTCTCCTCCATAGTGTAGCTGGTGAGCGAGTAAGCGCCCGGCAGATCGACGAGGTGTATGTTTGTGCCCTGGAACTGGAGCTGGCCCTCGACCTTCTCGACCGTGACGCCCGGCCAGTTGGCGACCTTCAGGTTCGCGCCCGTATAGGCGTTGAAGAGCGTAGTCTTGCCGCAGTTTGGGTTGCCTATGAACCCGATAGTCATATCACCGGCCATCGCCCTTCGCCTCCTCCACCTCAATGTTGCTCGTGATGTTGTAGCCCAGCGCGAAGCGCGTTCCCCGCAGCTTGATAATCATGATGCCCTTCCCCTTGCGGTTCAGCACGCTGACGGGCGTCCCCGTAGTCATGCCAAGCGCCTCGAGCCTGTGCTCAAGTTCGAAGGGTAGGCTGAGCTTTTCGACCTTACACGTGTCTCCGATTTTCGCGTCTTTCAAATACATACCGCTACCTCCAACCGGGCGCGCGCCCGGCTGACAATATAATATATTTTTTGGCCGCAATAGTCAATTAGTCTCGACTGATTCCGACGGATTTCAATGTAGAAATTAGGTTTACATAATATTGATACCTTTGTCATCAGTCCTCCACCGGCGTCCCGGCCCGCCTTGCGATATAATACTTT
>CAYXVA010000144.1:0-4715 GCA_964467975.1 uncultured Oscillospiraceae bacterium
CTACCAAGGCTTTGTTCTGGTTTTACTACCCACACTTAGTACAATAGAGCCTATTTTATCTTGCCCGCGTTCATTCGGCTTTATCTCCTTCCTCAAGCTGCGCGCGCATTTTCCTGAGCGCACGGTATACACGTGTTTTGACGGTCGTCTCCGGCTCGCCCAAAATCCGGGCGATTTCCGCGAACGAATACTCTTCGAAAAACCGCAGTGTGATACAGGTCTTGTCCCGCCGGGCAGCACTTCAAGCGCATCATAGAGGTCGAGCGAGTCCTCGCACGTGAGCTACGAGTCCGGGACGTCCTCCGGTTCGGGCGCGGCGTCGTCGAGACTGACCACGCGAGAGTTTTTGCGTATGAAGTCTATCGCGCAGTTTACAACTATTCGTGTCATCCAGGTGCGGAAGAGCTCGGGAGTTTTGAGTGTTTGCAGTTTCTCCAGCCCTTTGTATGCGGCCTCGCCGACTATGTACAGCGCGTCCTGCCTGTTTTTGACGTATGAGTACGCTATGCGGTGGTAATACCTCGCCCTGTCGGTCTGCAGCCGGCCGGCGTAGTCGTGTTTGTCCATTGCTGTTCACCATCTTCCCGGGTAGGTGTTCGTATTATAGACGAATCGGCGGGCCGGTTCGATACATGTTAATGTGCACAAAAATTCTGCCACCCGTTTTACGGCTCCGGCAAACGGCAAACAAAAAGCCGCGCCGGAAAAACCGGCGCGGCCTCTGCGGGAAATGTTACTTGAGGTATTGCTTGTCGTAGTTGCCCTGGATGGCCTTGACCATGACGGTGAGGACGTCGTTTACGGGGGTGGGAATGCCCAACTCCTTGCCGTACTCGCAGAGCTTGCCGTTGAGCACTTCAATCTCTGTCTGGCGATGGTTTATGAGCATGTCCTGGGCCATGGACGGGTAGTAGTCGCCCATGTTGTCGATGAAGTTCTTCAGGTGCGTGTTCTCAAACTCCACCGGGTCGAACGCGACGCCCTTGGCGGTGGCGATGGCGCAGGCCTCGCGCACGACGCCGCGGAAGAGCTCCATGCCGTACTCGTCCTCGGCGACCTCGAAAATCTTGAGGCGCAGCAGGGCGCAGACGGTGTTGACGGTGCAGTTGATGATGACCTTCTTCCAGATGTTCGGGCGGTCGTCCTCGTTGAATTCGGCGCGGCAGCCGCCGGCGTTGAATAGCTCTTGGAGGTGCTTGCCGGCCGCGTCCGTCAGCGGGCCGTTCTCGATTGCGCCGAAGTGGACGAGAGTGCCCTCAACCTCGGTGCTGACGCAGCAGCCGGGGCCGTTGAGCGCGGTGCCCAGAGCGCCGGAGCCGACGAGTATCTGGTTGGCGGGGAAGTGCTTGAGGAGGATGTCGTCGTTGCCCAGGCCGTTTATCAGCGAGCAGACGACGGTGTTCTCACCGATGCAGGGCATGGCGGTCTGCACCGCGCCGTCGAGCTGCGTGGCCTTGGTAATGAAAATCACGATGTCCATCGTGCCTATCTTGTCGGCGTTGTAGGCGGTCTTGAAGCCGTCAAGGTGGTATTTGGTGTCGGGATAGATGATGAAATCCATGCCGTCCTTTGCGACCTTGTCCATGTGCTCCTTGTACATGTCGACGAGGGTGATGTCGGCCCCGCCCTTCCTGAGATAGCTGGCAAAGACGCTGCCCGCAGCGCCGCAGCCTACCAATGCAATTTTCATTTTAATTATCCCCTATCTTCTGAAATCCCGGCGGAGGCTCAGAAGGCGCCTTCGCAATAAGTGGTGGTGACAGCGCCGGTGGCGGCGGAGGACACGCTGTTGGCGTACTTGACCAGGTATCCGGACTTGACCTTCAGCGGCGGGCGCTTCCACTCGGCCTGGCGCTTGGCGAGCGTCTCGTCGTCGACGTTGAGGTGGATGGTGCGGTTCGGGATGTCTACGGTGATGGTGTCGCCGTCCTCGATGACTGCAAAGACGCCGCCCTCCATGGCCTCCGGGGAGACGTGGCCGATGGCCGCGCCGCGTGTGGCGCCGGAGAAGCGCCCGTCGGTCAGCAGGGAGACGGCCTCGCCGAGGCCCTTGCCGACGATGGCGGCGGTGGGGGAGAGCATCTCGCGCATGCCGGGGCCGCCCTTCGGGCCCTCGCACTTTATCACGACCATGTCGCCCGGGACAATTTCGCCGTTGAGTATGGCCTGTGCGGCGTCCTCCATGTAGTAGAATACGCGGGCGCGGCCGGTGTGCCGCATCATCTGCTCGCAGACGGCGGCGGCCTTTACGACGCAGCCGAGAGGCGCGAGGTTGCCGTAGAGCACCGCGAGGCCGCCCTGGGGGCTGTAGGGGTTGTCGATGGGACGGATGACCTCATAGTCCCTGACGTCGTGGCCCGGCAGCAGCTCGCCTATGGTCTTGCCGGCGACGGTCATGCAGCCGGTGTCGATCATGCCGTCCTTCTTGTTGAGCTCGTGCATGACGGAGTATATCCCGCCGGCACGGTAGAGGTCGTCCATGTGGTGCTGGCCGCTGGGGCTGATGTGGCAGAGGTTCGGGGTGCTGCGGCTTATCTCGTCGAAGAGCTTGAGCGGCAGAGAGATGCCCAGCTCGTTTGCAATCGCGGGCAGGTGCAGCGTGGTATTGGTGGAGCCGGCGATGGCCATGTCGACGTGGATGGCGTTTTCAAATGCCTTTTCGGTCATTATCTCCTTCGGACGCAGGTCGGAAGCGACCAGGTCGACAACGCGCATACCGGCGCGCTTGGCGAGGGCGAGGCGCTCGCCGTAGTAGCTGGGGATGGTGCCGTTGCCGGGCAGGGCCATGCCCAGGGCCTCGGCGAGGCAGTTCATCGAGTTCGCGGTGAACATGCCGGAGCACGAGCCGCAGCCGGGGCAGCAGTGCTGGGTGTACTCCTCCTGTTCGGCCTCGGTCATGTCGCCGTTGCGGACCTTGCCGACAGTCTCAATGCAGGTGCTGTAGTCGGACACCTCGCCGTGGTGATGGCCGGTGGGCATCGGGCCGCCGCTGATGACTATGGAAGGAATGTTCAGCCTTGCAGCGGCCATGAGCGCGCCGGGTACGGTTTTGTCGCAACTGACGACGAGGACGAGGCCGTCGAGGCCGTGGGCCAGGGTCATGGACTCAATGCTGTCGGCGATAAGCTCGCGGCTGGGCAGCGGGTACTGCATGCCCCTGTGCGCCATCGTAATGCCGTCGCAGATGGCGATGGTCGGGAACTCGACGGGCACGCCGCCGGCCATCAGCACACCCTGCTTTGCCGCGTCGGCAATGCCGCGGAGATGGAAGTGACCCGGCACGATTTCGTTAAAGGTGTTTACAACGCCAATCAGCGGCTTCTTGCCTATGTTCTCCTGCAGATGGCCGGTGGCGTACAGAAGGCTGCGCGCGTCGGCGTGCTCAACGCCGGAATAGATTTTTGCACTGTTAAGCATTTTGCATTACTCCTTTATCATTGCGTCTTTTGCGGCGTCGACGATGTCCTGGACCGACAGGCCGTAGGCGTCGAGCAGTTCCGCGGCCTTGCCGCTGCGCGGGTACACGTCGCGCAGACCGAGGCGGCGGACCTTGCAGGGGTGGAAGTGGCAGGCCACTTCGCAGATGGCGCTGGACATGCCACCGTAGAAGTTGTGGTCCTCGACCGCCACGGCGCAGTTGGTGCGGCGGAGCACCTCGGCCACGCCGGCGCTGTCCATGGGCTTGATGGTGGACACGTCTATCAGCACGCCGTTCACGCCCTCATTGTGCAGCTGCTCGAGGGCCTCGATGGCGCGGTTCATGATAAAGCCGGAGGCGAAGATTGCGACGTCGTCGCCGTAGCTCTTGACTTCGCGGATTTTGCCGTACTCGAAGGGAGTGCCTTCAGGGAAAACTTCGGGCTCGCGGCCGCTGCCCAGACGCAGGTAGACGGGGCCGTCAACTTCCATCATGGCCTTGGCGGCGAGGTACGCCTGCTGCGCGTCGGCCGGGCAGAGGATTTTCACGCCGGGCATGCTGCGCATGATGCCCACGTCCTCGTAGAACTGGTGGGTTACGCCCTCGCGCTCTCCGCCGAGCATACCGCCGTTGAGGCCTATCAGCTTGACGTTCAGGCCCGGGTAGGCGACGAAGGTGCGTATCATCTCGCAGGCCCTCATGGTGAGGAAGCCGGCGTAGGACACGACGATGGGCTTCATGCCCGTGGTGGCGAGGCCCGCCGCGATGTCGACGGCGTCCTGCTCGGCTATGCCGACTTCGATGACGCGGTCCGGAAACTCTTCGCGAAACTTTGTGGCCCTGGCGGCAGCGACCGCGTCGGGGGATATGATAACTATCTTGTCATCCTGACGGGCAAGCTCCTGAATGGCCTGCATCGCGGCTTCACGTGTGCTTTTTGTAGTCATTTCGCTGCGCCTCCTCACATCTTGTCCTTGAGAGCCTCGCGGGCTATCTCGACTTCCTCATCGGTCGGCACCCTCTTGTGCCAGGCGTTGTTGTCCTCCATGTAGGGGATGCCTTTGCCCTTGAGGGTCTTACAGGCTATCAGCGAGGGCTTGTCGGTGACCTTCTTGGCCTCGGCGATTGCGTTCTTGATGGCGGCAATGTCGTGGCCGTCTATGCTCTGTACATGCCAGTGGAAGGCTTCCCACTTGTCCTGAACGGGATAGAGACTGCTCAGCTCGGTGACCCTGCCGCCGGACTGGTGGTTGTTCAGGTCGGCGAAAACTATCAACCGGCCGAGGTTGAACTTCGC
>CAYXVA010000145.1:0-4669 GCA_964467975.1 uncultured Oscillospiraceae bacterium
AAAGAAAGCGCCCCAGAAATGGTTTAAAGTTGAAGGAATAGCTTGCAAACTCTTCCCCGGCGAGTTATAATGTTTAATATATTTTATCGAAACAGGTGATACCAATGAGCATAGAGAGAGGCCGCGCATATTTCAGGCAGTTTGGGATGGAGGACATGGTCATAGAATTTGACGTCTCGAGCGCCACGGTCGATCTTGCAGCCAAGGCCCTGGGCGTTGAGGGCGCCAGAATTGCCAAAACCCTCAGCTTCAAGCGTCCTGACGGCGGCGCACTACTCATACTTGCTGCCGGTGACGCACGCATTGACAACCACAAGTTCAAGGAAAAGTTCCACCACAAGGCAAAAATGCTGACACCCGACGAGGTGCTTGAACTGGTGGGCCATCCGGTCGGCGGCGTGTGCCCCTTTGGTATTAACGACGGCGTAGACGTCTACCTCGACGAGAGCCTCAAGCGTTTTGAGACCGTTTTCCCGGCTGTCGGCAGCGGCTCAAGCGCTATTGAGCTCAACCTGGACGAGCTATGGAAATACTCCAACGCCATCGAGTGGGTAGATGTGACCAAGCTGCCGGAATAAAATACTGTACCGTTAAGGGCGTCCCTCCCGGGGCGCCCTTTGCCGTACTTGGTGGCAAAGCCGGGGCATGTGCATATGATGTACTGGCGCGGGTGTAATGCCCGCGGCTCTTGAAACCATGGCGAAGGGAGTAAGCACATGCCGAAATGCTACAACCAGTGCGGCAGCACAAATAACTCCAGCAGCAATAACAGTACAACCGGCTCCACTACGAATTATACCAACGGCAGCAATGGCTGCGATTGCGGTATGAAAATAACGCGGTGCTGGGATAATCCCTGCTCGCCCTGCCGGCCTATTTGCCCTAGCGGCGGCCCAACCGGCCCGACCGGTCCCACAGGCCCTACAGGTCCTGCCGGCGCTGGACTTGAGACTGTACAGCAGTTTACGCCTGATACGCGCTATGCGCAGGGCGACCTTGTATTCTATAACGGCGGCCTTTATATCGCCGATGTCGACGACCCAACCGGCATCCCGGGCCTTAGCCCGGACTTCAGCTTGGTGACCGTCGCCGGCCCGACCGGCGCTTCCGGCGCAACCGGGGCTACTGGCCCGACCGGCCCCACTGGACCCACCGGGCCCACCGGGCCCACGGGCGCAACCGGCCCGAGCGGTACAGGTCCCACCGGCGCTACAGGTCCGACAGGAGCTTCCGGCGCTACGGGTGCTGAAGGCCCAACAGGGCCCACCGGCCCCACAGGAGCTCAGGGTGACGAGGGCCCCACCGGGCCTACCGGTCCGACCGGCCCGAGCGCAACTATAACGCCCGCCGCGGCGGTCAACGACGCGACGAGCACCACAGACATCGTTACGCAGTTCAACCAGCTTCTGGCCAACATGAGAACCGCAGGCCTGCTTGCGACCTGACGGGCACGCGAGAGGACGGCTTCGCGCCGTCCTCGTTTATTTAAATGCGAGGTGAGAACGTGAAAGTCTGTGTCTACGCAATATGCAAAAACGAAAGCCAATTTGCCGACCGCTGGATGGATTCAATGTGTGAGGCTGACGGTGTCTATGTCCTCGATACCGGCTCGACCGACGACACGCTCGAGCGTTTGAAGGCGCGCGGCGCGCACGTGGAGCGCGAGGTGATAAGCCCTTGGCGCTTTGACGTGGCCCGCAACCGCTCGCTGGAACTGGTGCCGGACGACGCCGACATCTGCATCTGCACCGACCTGGACGAGTGCTTCCACCCAGGCTGGCGCACGCTGCTCGAGAACGCCTGGACGCCGGGCGCCACCCGCGCGGCGTACCGCTACACCTGGAACTTCAATCCCGACGGCAGCGAAGGCTACGTCTTTTGGACCGAGAAGGCGCACTCGCGCCACGGCTACAAGTGGACGCATCCGGTACACGAAGTGCTCTCTTGGGTTGGCAGCGGTAATGAGGGCACAAAAGTTTACGTCGAGGGAATGCAGCTCGACCACCACGCCGACGATACAAAGCCGCGCTCGCAGTATCTGCCGCTGTTGGAGCTGTCCGTGCTTGAGGACCCGGAAGATGACCGGAACATGCACTATCTGGGCCGCGAATACTATTTCCACGGCATGTGGCAAGAGTCAATCGTCACCCTCAAGCGTCACCTTACCCTGCCCAAGGCTACGTGGGCCGACGAACGCTGCGCGTCCATGCGCTACATATCCCGTTGCTACATCCACCTGGGCGACGTTCGCGAGGCCAAGCGCTGGCTGTACCGGGCAATTGCCGAGGCCCCTCACCTGCGCGAGCCGTATCTCGAGCTGGCCAAGCAACTCTATGGCGAGGAAAACTGGGACGGCGTCACCTTCCTGTGCAGCGAGGCGCTGAAAATCGCCGAGCGGCCGAGGACATACATATGCGAGGCCGAGTCATGGGGCGGCCTACCCTGGGATCTGCTGTCGCTGGGCCTGTACTATACCGGCAGATATAACGAGGCCCTGGCCGCCGCCAAAAAAGCCGCCGAAATCTCGCCCACAGACGAGCGCATAGCCAACAACGTCCTTATCATAGAAAGCAAAGCGTCACAATAGCCCGGCAAAACAGCGCGGCGAGCTCATAAAAATGCACGCCGCGCAATTTTTTGCCTTCCGGCAAAGAAAACACTTGACGTATGGGCAGAGGTATAGTAGAATCAGAGCATAGATTAGTCGCAACTAACCACCGTGTAACTACAGCTTCGCTGCCACGAGGCAGCAACTTTTTTAGAATTAAGTTAGGATTTGCTAACCGCTTGATTAAATTCAGAAAGGAAGGGACTATGAGCGTTGTTATAGTTGGCGGCAATGAGCGCATGGCGGGACAGTATGAGAGCATCTGTCGCGAGAACGGGTATAAGGCCAAGGTGTTCACTAAAGAACACGGCTCTTTAAAGAAAAAGCTAGGAACGCCGGATCTGCTGATACTGTTTATCAGCACGGTGTCGCACAAAATGGTACTGAGTGTGACACAGGAGGCCAAGAAGAACTCCGTGCCGGTCGCGAGGGTCATGACCAGCAGCGCTTCCGCCCTGCGCGCCACGCTGCAGGAGCACGCCAAGGCGGTGTGAGTATGTGTCTGGAAAAGTATCTGGTTGAACAGTGCGCGCCGACACTTGCCTCGCTCAAAACAGGCAGCATGTTCGGCGTCATAGACGAGGACATGCAAGAGCTGGCGCGGCAAGTCTCCGAGTGGAACGCGGCGCTCTCCCCCAAAGGGCTGACGCTGACCATACTGCGCTGCCGGCAAAACCGCGCGCTTATATACCTTGGCAGGCTTTCGCAGCTCAGGCGCGACCTCTCCGCGCCGGGCGCGGCCGAACTGCTGCAAAAATGCGGCTATACCGCCGTGGCGGAGAGTGAAGCGCTGGAACGGCTGAGGGAAAGGGTTTGCACCTCTGAGAGTTTCCCGCACGAGATTGGCCTGTTTCTGGGCTATCCGCTGCCCGACGTCCTGGGCTTTATACAGTACAAAGGCCAAAACAGCAAGTGCACCGGCTACTGGCAGGTCTATGGCGACGAACAGGACGCGCAGCGGCGTTTTAAAAGCTACCGCAAGTGCAGCGAGGTATATATGCGCCTCTGGCGCTGCGGACGCAGCGTACAGCAGCTGACCGTGGCGGTATAATTTGACCGATTCATTCTACATACAGCAACATTTCAAGAAAAGAGGTACGAAAATGAGCAAAATTGCAGTTGTCTATTGGAGCGGCACCGGAAACACCGAGGCCATGGCCAACAAGGTCGCCGAGGGCGCAAAGTCCACCGGGGCCGAGGTCGATATCCTGTCTGCCGGACAGTTCGATGCGAATATGGTCCCCGGCTATGACGCTATAGCCTTCGGCTGCCCGGCCATGGGCTCCGAACAGCTTGAAGAGGACGAGTTCGAGCCGATGTTCACCGGCTGCAAAGCGGCACTGAAGGATAAGCGCATAGCCCTATTCGGTTCCTACGGCTGGGGCGACGGCGAGTGGATGCGCTCGTGGGAGAGCACGGCGAAGGGCTACGGCGCGCAGCTCGTCTGTGACAGCGTGATATGCGCCGACGCGCCCGACGCCGAAGCTGAGGCCAATTGCGAAGCTCTTGGCAAGGCGCTGGTGTGATCGGACGCGAAGCCGGATAGATACAGCAAAAGCCCGCCCCATCAGGGGCGGGCTTGGCTTATGCGCTTATACGTGCTGCCCTTTGGCGGCGTGTCCAATCTCCCAGCCGCGGCGGAATGCGGCCTCGTTTATCGGATTGAGCTCGGGGCGCTTTGCGCCGAGCTTCTTGAACGCGGTCTGCAGGACGTTCTCTGCGGGCAGGATCTCGGTGTAGCCGATAATCGCACCGACAATGACGAGGTTGAGGCACTTGGGGTTGCCCAGCTCTATGGCGATGCTGCCGGCGTCGACCTTGACGACGTGCACATCCTCGCGCGTCTCCTCGATAGTTACGACGGAGCTGTTGACGAAGATGGTGCCGCCGGGGACGACGGCGTCCTTGAACTTGGCCATGCTCGGGTCGTTGAGGCAGACGACGTAGTCGGCCTTGTTGACCTTGGGCGCGCCGACGGGGTCGTCGGAGATTACGACGTAGCAGTTGGCGGTGCCGCCGCGCATCTCGGCGCCGTAGCTGGGGAAGTAAGTGACGTATTTA
>CAYXVA010000146.1:0-4663 GCA_964467975.1 uncultured Oscillospiraceae bacterium
ACCAGTAAAGCCGCTATGAGAAGCGCCGATGCAGCGCGGCGCTTTACTTTCTTCATGCTCCGGCCACCTCGCTCTCATCGTAGTCATCATCGTAGTCATCGTCATACTCGTCCCTCCGACGCGGTGCCTTGTCTCGGCTGACTACAAAGCTGGCGTCGCGCCGGGTATCCGTGGCCTTGACAAAGGCCAGCAGCATCCAGCAGGAGATGAGCGACGTGCCGCCCTTGCTGACAAACGGGAAAGTTACGCCCGTGAACGGCAGTATGTCCAGCGAGCCGAAGATGTTCAGTCCCATCTGCACCATCATCATGCTGACGGCGGAGCAGCCGGCTATGACGTAGAACGTGCTGCGCCCGCGCGCGGCGTTGCGCACTACAAAGAGCGCAAGGGCGATAACGGCGAGCATGGCGAGCACGGCGATAATGAGCCCGAGCTCCTCGCTGAGCACGGCAAAGACCATGTCCGTGTCCGCGGCAGTTATGTCAACCAGACTGCCCTCGCCGGCGCCGCGCCCGAACAGACCGCCGGAGGCGGCGGCGCTCATAGCGTGGGTCTGCTGATAGCCGCTGTCCCAGACGTCCTCCCACGCGTGGCCCCAGGTGGCGAAGCGCTGGAGCACATACGGCTTGACGCTCAGCACGAGGAAGCCGCCCATGGCCGCGCCGGCCACGGCGAGGAACACGGTGGCAAAGCTGCCGGAGCGCATAAAGGCTATCACAAGGAAGGTCGCGAAGAATATCAGCGCGGTGCCGAAGTCGCCCATGAGCGCCAGCGCGCAGACGCATATTGCAGCGAATACGATAAAGCCGAACAGGTTGCGCCGGGCGAACAGCCGGTCGAGCGTGGCCGCGCCGGTGTAGATGTAGAGCACCTTGACGAGCTCGCTCGGCTGCACGGTGAAGGAGCCGAAGTTGAGCCAGCTGCCGGAGCCGCCGCGCACCTCGCCGAGCACGACGGTGATCGCCAGCAGGCCCATCGCGGCAAGCGCGGCGAGCCAGCGCACCGCCTTGACGCGCCTCAAGTCGCGCAGCCACCAGCCGAGGAAGAAGAAGAGCGCGACGCCGATTATCAGGAACAGCACCTGCCGGAACATCTCGTCCGGTGTGCTGGAGGCACAGACCTCCATGCCCAGCGTGCTCAGGAAGAAGGCTATCGTCTCCGGTTCGAAGCCGGTGCGGCGCACGCTTCTCATCACGAGGTAGCAGAACCACTCGAGCACTATGAGCGCCAGGAAGGCCAGGCAGATGCTCATTAGGTACTCGTCTTCGGCGGTCACGGTGAACTCGAGCGTCAGAAACGCCTGGAAGAGCGTGAGTATGAGCAGCGTCACGCCGGGGCCGACAAAGCGCCCCGGGGCGGTGCGCCGCCTCTCAAGCCACTCGCGCTCGTCGCGCGTGACCTCCTGGAAAACCAGTTCTTCGCCCGCAAAGTCCAGCACGTCGCCGTCGCGCACGTCGTCGAGCACGTCGACTTCGTCGCCGTTTATGTACGTGCCGCCCTTGCTGCGCAAATCCGAGACGGTCCAGTAGCCGTTGCCGTCGCGCTGCAAGCTCGCGTGCATGCGTGAGACGCTCGGCGCGTCGAGCACGACGTCGGACGAGCGGGAGCGGCCTATTATGCACTCCCAGTGGTTCACGGGGTGCCTCTCGCCGTTGAGGTCGACCAGATACGCCCAGGTTTCCGGCTCATAGCGGTCGCGAAGCATGCTGCGCACGCAGCGGGCGAGCACCCACAGCGCCAACAGCGGCAGCAAATAGCGCGTTGCGCCTATTATATATCCGATAAGCTCTGATATGTCAGGCATGTGTCCCTCCAATAAGATAAGCTGAAAGTTGCATTTTGCTCTTCAGGCTTTGATTATATCATTTTGTAACCGGTTTGACAACCGAGCGGCAGACGGTTGACAAGCAGGGAGTTCTACCGTAAAATGGCCTTATGATACATAAGACGAAATTTTGGGTAATATTGTTCTCCGTCGTGTTTGTGCTTGGCGCCGCGGCGTTCCTTTTGCTGCGCTCTTCCGGCGCGACGGACGGCGCGGTGGCGCGGATATGGCTGCACGGGGAGATAATTGAGGAGATTGAGCTCGACACTGTGGCCGTGCCGTATGAGTTCGACATCACGACGGACCTGGGCACCAACTGCATACGTGTGGAGCACGGCAGTATACAGGTCGTCAGCGCCGACTGCCCGGACCAGATATGCGTGCACCAGGGCGCAATCACCGGCGGCTACGTGCCCATTGCCTGTGTGCCGCACGAGCTCGTTATCGACATACTTAACCCGGGGGACTGACCATGAGGGCATCGAAACGCATAGCGCTGTGCGCGGCGCTCGCCGCTGTGGCGCTGACAATATTCGTGGCGGAGAGCCAGATCCCGCCCATCGTTCCTCTGCCCGGCGTAAAGCTCGGCCTGGCGAACATAGTGACGCTCGTGGCCATGGTGATACTCGGCAGGCGCGACGCCCTGGTCGTTCTGGTCGTGAGGCTGATACTAGGCAGCGCCTTCGCGGGCGGGTTTTCGGCCTTCATGTTCTCGGCGGTGGGCGGACTGTTCGCGTACATAGTCATGGCCGCGCTCGTGGGGGTGTTCCCGGAGAAGCTGCTCTGGGTGGTGAGCGTGTTCGCCGCTCTTGCGCACAACGCCGGGCAGATGCTGGTGGCCGTGTTGGTCACGGGCACGCCGGGGATAGCGGTCTACATCTTCGCCCTGGCGGCCAGCGGCGTGGTGACCGGCGTGTTCACCGGCCTTGCGAGCATGTTCCTCATACGCGCAGTGCGCAAATCCGGCATCTTGAAATAAGCCGGCCGGGCGCGCCTGGCGCGGCGTTTTTGCGCCCTGCGCCGCCGTCGGCTTAATGTAATAGGGAAAAGGAGAACGAACATGAAAAGAGTCAAGACAACCGCCGCGGCCGTACTTGCGGTGTTGCTCGCACTCTCGCTTGCCGGCTGCGGCACGGCAATGTCAGACGCCTCGGTAATGCTGGTACAGGGCAACCTGGACGAGATTTACCTCGGCAAGTACGACAGCGGCTTCCTCGAGCTGGTGGACAGCACCGAGGCCGTAGCAGAGGAAAACTACCTCCAGGGGCTCGAGACGGAGGCGCAGTACTTCGCGTACTACTTCGACATCGAATACCTCACCGACGAACTTGAAAGCGAGATTGTGGAGCTCTACAAGGACATATATGCCCATTCGCGCTACGAGGTCGGCGAGGTCGCAAAGATAAACGACACCACCTACGGCGTGAGCGTGACCGTCTATCCCGTCGACATCATGCAGAAGGTGGTCGAGCAGAGCGAAGCGGCCATCACGGCGCTCAACGAGCAGACGTTCGAGACCTATGAGGAGTACGACTCCGCCTGGGCCGAGATGTTCATCACGCTGTGCCGCGACAACCTCGACTCCATAGGCTACCTCGACCCCGTGGACATGGTCGTGCAGGTAACCCAAAACAGCGACGGCGTCTGGACAATCTACGAAAGCGACTTCAACCGCGTGGACGCCGCCATAATTTCCTACCCATAATTATAAAAAACGCCAAGGGGCCGGTCGAAAGACCGGCCTCTTGGCGTTTTGGCGTTTATGTGTTGGGGCAAGCAAACCTCGGCTTGGGCAAATCCGCGCTGCAGCTGCGCTCACTCGCCGTCGTTTCCGCGCTGGGCATCCATATATGGGGCGAAGATGCGCTCAAGGAACACCGACTGAAAGAGCGCGGTCAGCGTGGGCAGGAAGATGAACGTTATAGGCCAGCGCAGGAAAATCATCTGCATGAACCAGAGCCAGACCGCCATGGCCACAGTGCTGGTCAGATGGGCTATGGCCAGCTTGAGGCAGTTGACGATGAGCCCTCCGACGGTCATCTCAAAGCGGGAGAGTACGGGGAAGAGATAGCAGGCCGCGCCGAGCGGGATGAGCAGCACAAAGGTGTAGCAGTAGTAGAACACCGCCCACGAGCCGCCTTGGGCGGCGGCGCTGTAGGCAAAGCCGTGCAGATAGACGAGCGCGACCGCCACCACGGCCACTATCAGGCTGGTCAGGGCGCCGACTTTGAAATTCTCCTTGAAGGTGCGGAAGAACATCCCCCAGCTGCCGAGCTCGTCGCCGCGTATGCAGCGCAGCACGGTCTTGTAGAGCGCGGCGGTGGCCGGGCCGAGCGTAAAAACAGGCAGGGAGCACACGACCCAGAACAGGCTGAGCAGTACGGCGTCCACGAGCTTTCCGGTCACGCGCCAGAAGCCGTTTTGGGGGTTAAAGATGCCGCGCATGCGCCTCGCCTCCTTTAGCGCATTTCACGCTCATTTGAGCTCCGGCAGAGATGCCGCGGCGACGGACTGTCCGACGCGGCGGGCCTTTTCGTCGGGCAGCGTGGGGACTATCTTGTCCGCGACCTCGGGGTACTCTTCGGCGAGCACGCGCTTGCACTCGGCTAGGATGATGTCGCCGCCCTTACCGGACATGACGCGCCCGAGCAGCAGCACGTACTTGAGGCCGTAGAAGCTGTGGTAGAGCGCGAGGGAGTGGCCCAGGTACACGCCTATCGAGCGGTAGACCGCCTCGGCGGCGGGGGAGTCGTCCTCCATCGCCTTTTGCACGACTTTGAGCTTTTCGGCGGGGGAGAGGCCCTCGTCGAGGACTATACCCGCGCGCGGCGCGAGCTT
>CAYXVA010000147.1:0-4644 GCA_964467975.1 uncultured Oscillospiraceae bacterium
TCGTGGACGAATACTGGATGGAGCACCTCGACGCCATGACCGACCTCAAGCAGGGCATCGGCCTGCGCGGCTATGGCAACACCAGGCCCATCGACGCCTACAAGAACGAGGGCTTCGAGATGTTCGAGGCCATGATACGCGGCATCCGCGAGGAGACCGTGCGCCGCCTGTTCATAGTGCGCATAGCCAAGCAGCAGCCGATAGAGCGCAAGAGCGTCGCCACGCAGCAGGCCGCGAACGTCGGCGGCGAGGCGCAGAAGAAGCAGCCGATAAAGAAGATAAAGAAGCCGGGCCGCAACGACCCGTGCCCCTGCGGCAAGCTCCGCCCGAACGGACTGCCGATGAAGTATAAAGACTGCTGCGGCCGCAATACCTAAAACTGGTCGGGCTTGTCTTTTCGCCTCTGGCTTCGCGGCGCTCGGTCGCTGTATCTTGATACAGCTTCCCTCACGACGCTTTCCCAGAGACGAAAATACTGCGCCCTCGAGTCTGCATTTCCGCCCCTGACATCGCGCGGCGCGCGGCGTAATCTTGCTGTGCACAGCTAATTGACGCCATTGTAGAAGCACGCCTCTGCGGAGGGTATTCCGAAAGGACAGGCAATGAACAACACCTTTATTCAAAACGAAAAAGACGGCGTAGTCTATATGACCGCGCCGGTCATAACGGCGAAGCACGCCTTCTCTACCCGCTATGGCGGGGTATCACAGGGGGATTTCACGTCGCTTAACCTCGGCTTTGGCCGGGGGGACCCGGACGAAAACGTTATGGAAAATTACCGCCGCCTGGGCAGTGCGCTGGGCATGGACGTCATGCGCGCCGCCTTCACCAGACAGGTGCACGGAAGCGCCGTGCGCGTAGTGACGTTTGAGTGCGCCGTCTCTCCGCTCGAGCGCACGGCGACGGAGTGCGACGGCGTCGTCACGGCGGAGCGCGGTCTGCCCATATTCTGCTTCACCGCCGACTGCGTCCCAGTGCTGCTGTGCGACAGCGTGCGCGGTGTGGCAGGTGCGATACACTGCGGCTGGCGCAGCTCAGTACAAGACATCTTGGGTGTCGCGGTATCTGCAATGGCCGGATTGGGCTCGCATCCGGAGGACATACGCGCTGCCATAGGCCCGGCAATAGGCGCGGGCAGCTTCGAGACCGATTCCGACGTTCCGGACGCGCTGCGCGCCTGGCTCGGTCACGACGCGGAGGAGTACATCTACTCAGGTGTCAGGCCGGGCAAGTACAACGTGGATTTGCGCGGCGCTAACGCCAGAAGGCTTGAACAGCTCGGCGTGCGCCGTGAGAGCATAGCCGTATCCACGGAGTGTACGTTTGAGTTGCACGATAAATACTGGTCGCACCGATACACTTCCAGGCACGGACAGGCCAGAGGCAGTCAATGCGCCGTTATTGAGCTCTGAGGAGGAGACATGAATACTAGAACCCGATACTTGGCCATGGCGCTGGCCCTCGCGCTGCTGCTCACCGGCTGCGGCAGCGGGACGACCAGCCTTCCGGAAGCGACAATTTCAACCGACAGCGAGCTGCCTGGGCAGGAGCTGGGCATAGCTGAGGCTGCGGACGAGGTGTTTTCGCTCAACTACGACTCTTCCAAGAGCTTGAACCCCTACGCTACTGACAACCTCAACAACCTTCTGATTTCCCAGCTGGTGTTTGACAACGTCTTTGAGCTGGACGACAACTACAACCTCTCAAGCCGCATCATTGACAGCTATGAAGTCTCCTCCAACGGCACTTACTGGACCTTCACTGTCAAAGAGGGCGTCCAGATGCACGACGGCAGCACGCTCACAGCCTATGACGTGGCGTACTCCATCTCGCTTGCGCAGCGGACGAGCCGTTATTCGGGCCGTTTCTCTACCATGTACGGTGCGAGCGCCTCGAGCGACACCACGTTCCACATTTCAACTACGAAAGCCAATATGTTCCTGCCATATCTGCTGACCGTGCCCGTAATCAAGGACGGACAGGCCAACCAGACACGGCCCATTGGCACGGGCCCGTATATGTACGTAGAGGGCGCGGACTACGTTGAGGCCTTCAGCGGCTACGGCGCGAGTCTGCCTGTTGACAGGGTGTACTTCAAGGAATACACTGAGGTTGAAAGTATAATTACAGCCTTTGAGGACAGCTATATTGATTTGGTGCTCAACGACACCTCGAGTACCTCCAATCTCGGCTACGGAGGCAACACGGAGACGCGCTACTATACCACGACGAACATGCACTACTTCGGCTTCAACATGTCCAGCGACATTGTCAGCAACCCAAATGTGCGTTACGCTATTTCGCTGGCCGTAGACAGGGAGTATGCAGCCGGCACGCTCATGCAGGGTGACGCGGTGGCAAGCGCGCTGCCGATATCGCCGACGCACCCGCTCTATGACGACAGCATAGCCGCGCAGCTGGAGTATAACCTGGAGCAGGCCGGCCAGATTCTTGCAAATTCCGGCTTTTCGGACATGGACAACGACGGCGTACTGGAATACCTCAGCTACAGTGTCATGCAGGACGCTCAACTCGACATAGTTGTCTGCTCGCAGAGTTCCGGCAAAGGTGATGTATGCCAGCAGCTGGCTTCCGCGCTCACACAGCTCGGCTTTTCCGTCACCGTGCGCGAGCTGAGTTGGGCAGATTATCAGGCCGCCCTGAGCGACATTGACGGAGACGGGGTCCCGGACGGCGACTTTGACATGTACTATGCCGAGGTCAAGCTCGGCGCGGACTTCGATTTGAGCGCGCTGCTTACCGAGGGCGGGAGCATGAACTACGGGGGCATAGCCGACGAGAACTACGCCACGTACATAAACTCGTATCTTGCCGCCGACAGCCTTACACAGCAGAGCGCATGCAGCGATATGCTGCGCTACATCGCAACCAACGCCCCGATAATACCCGTCTGCTTTGAGCGGCACCAGGTTATCACGCACCGCAACGTAATAACCGGAATGACGGTGACAAGCAGCAACATCTTCTATAACATAAGCGAATGGACAATCAAATTTTCAGATTAATAGGGGAGAGAGATATGACAGACCGAGAGCTCATGGACATCGCGGAGAAAGCCGCGAAAAACTCGTATTCGCCTTATTCGCGCTTTCCTGTCGGGGCGGCGCTGGAGTGCTCTGACGGCACGGTGTTCACCGGCTGCAACGTGGAAAACGCCGCGCTGGGCAGCACTATCTGCGCCGAGCGCACCGCCGCCTGCAAGGCCGTCAGCGAGGGCCACACGGATTTCGTGCGAATCGCCATCTGGGGCGAGGGACGCGATTACTGCATGCCGTGCGGGGCTTGCCGCCAGTTCCTGAGCGAGTTTTCGATGGATATGGAAGTGCTCTGCGCAAAGGCCGGCGGGCGCTACGTGAGTTACAAGCTCCGCGAGCTGCTGCCTCACACGTTCAACTACTGAGAGATAAGGTGGGATAAGTTATGAAGAAGAGAAAGAGCCTGAAATTCCTCTGCGCCGTGCTGGCGGTCTGTCTGCTGTGCGCGAGTCTGCCGGCCTACGCCGCCGGCATGGGCCCCGTGAACGTAGACTTCTCCGACGTCCCGGACAACGCCTGGTACGCCGAGTACGTCAACCTCTGTGCGAGCTGGGGCATCATCGACGGCCGGACTGAGACGACGTTCTGCCCCGAGGAGGAGCTTACACGCGGCGAGTTCATCAAGCTGCTGTGCATGATAGGTGAACTCGTTCCGTACACCATGGACACCAGCATACACTGGTCCCAGCCATATTGGCAGGTCGTCAACGACAACGGCGTGCTCTGGGGCCTGAACATAACTTGCACTGCCAGCTCGCTCAACACGCCCATCACCCGTTATGAGATGAGCGTCATGATAAATAACCTCCTCTCCAACGTCTACACCGAAAACCCCGTCAACCTTGACAGCCCCGAGGCTCGCATAGCCGACTACTCAAGCATCAGCGGCAAGTACCAGGAGAGCGTGCTCCAGGCCTACGGCAAGGGCATACTCGACGGCTTCGAGGACGGAGCTTTCCACGGCGAGGAGACGCTCACCCGCGCGCAGGCCGCGGCGGTTGTCGTGCGCACCGGCTGGCCCGCCGAGCGCCTAGAGGTCGGCGACGTGAGCGAGATTGAAGAGCCGACCGGCGGCGAGACCACGACCATGGACCCGAGCACTTCGTTTGCATGGGAGAGCCGCAACTATATCGACGCCTGGGGCAATGTCAATGCCGAGGGACGCACTATACTCTTCGGCGACGCGAACAAGAGCTACTTCACCGGCAGCGAGTCCAACCTCTCCGACTACATAGTCACGATACAGGTCCGCACATGGGACATCGACTCCTCCGGCGCAAAGTACACCCGCACCTGGAATCTGCAGGTCAACAAGGCGGTCGCCGACGAGGTGCAGGCCATCTTCGAGGAGATATACAACGACCCTGAGCAGTTCCCGATACGCGCCCTCGGTGGCGCGCGCTATACCGACACTCTGCGCCACTCCTGGGGCTGCGCGATAGACATAAACCCCGTCGAGAACTTCCAGTGCTACACCAACACCAACCCGTACACCGCTATAACCGGCACTACTTGCTACAAGTACTCCGACAGCCCGTACTGCATTACGCCCGACAGCAGCGTCGTACGTGTCTTTGCCAAGTACGGC
>CAYXVA010000148.1:0-4643 GCA_964467975.1 uncultured Oscillospiraceae bacterium
TCCTTTCGGGGGTCCGGGGACGCTTTCTTTTTTCAAGATAAAAGAAAGCGTCCCCAGAATTCTTTAAAAAGAAACTATAATAAGACACATAGTCGGCCGGTGTGTTTCAGCCCTATGCCGAAACCAGCTTTAACAGCGCCGGGCCCACCGCGTCGGCGAAGAGGCGCACGGCGGTTATCGCCTCCTGCAGGCTGTTGCCGTTGGAGCCGACTTCCAATATAAATGAGCCGGTGGACAGGTGCTGGTTATAGCGCTCCTTCACGACGGAGATGGGCCGCGCCAGCGTGGGGTACTTCGCGTTCACGGCCTGCTGCAAATAGAGCGCGAGCTTGAGGTTTTCGCGCCAGTTGGGGTTGTACAGGCCGCTCTCGTCCGTGCCGACGAGCATCATGAGCTGGCTGGAGGCCATGCCGTCGAGCTCGGCCACCGTCTTGTATGTAACCTCGCCGTCGCCCAGAGCGTCGCGGTGCAGGTCTATCACTACGGCAATATCGGGGTACTGCGCGAGATAGCTCTCCACCGCCGCGCCTGAGCGCGAGTACGAGCCGGTATAGCTCGGATAGTCGTAGATTTCGCGGTCGTGCAGCACGTTGATGCCCTGGGCCTCGAGAGCCGCGGTGAGCTCGTCGCCGACGCGTATGACGTTGTAGTTCCTGTCCTCCGTGCGGTCGGTGTCCGTCTCAACGTACTGGTCGTAGGCGTCCGGCGTGTACGCCTCGCTGCCGTGCGTGTGTACAATGAGCACCTGCGGGCCGTCGGAAGGCAGCGTGATACTGGGCCCTTTTGCCACCATGGCGCTGATGTCAATCTCATAGCTCGTGGAGTTTTTTATCGTCAGGCCGCCGTATATTGTAGTTGGAACGATAAGCGTGCCCTCGTCCGTGTACTGCGCGGTCGGCTCGGGCGCATCCTCGCTCGAATCGGAGACGGCGGCGTCCTTGCTTGCATTGTCCGTCTCGGCTTCGACGTCGTATTCGCCGCCGTCGTCACCGGGCGCGTTGAGTATAACCGGTACGGCGGGGGAGGGGCTTGCAGAGTCGTGCCGGCCCAGCTCGAGGTTCAGGCTTGCCGAGACCATCTTGCCGGAGTCGAAAAGCTCCTCCAGCCAGTTTGAAACCACCACTCCGGCGCCGCAGACCGCCGCGGCCTTTACTCCCAGTATGAGCGCGCCGGCCGCCGCCAGCTTTTTCGCCTTGCCCAAACACTCACCCCCTGAAAACAGCTTATGCGTTCCGGCGCTCCGACATGACCCACTTGCGGCGGGGACATAATTATGTTATTATTCTCCAGTGCCTTGTGTCGGAGGCTCGGTAAGTCTGTCGAAAGGATGCGAAAAAATGGAGCACATTTATTATCCCCGCGGCGTCTGCTCGCGCGAGATGCGTGTGGAGGTTGAGGGCGGAATTATACGTAAAGTGGAGGTCATAGGGGGATGCAACGGCAATTTGAAGGGCATTTCCAAGCTCCTGGTGGGGATGAACGCCAAAGAGGCCATCGAGCGGATGCGGGGTATCCGATGCGGTTTCAAGAGGACTTCCTGCCCCGACCAGCTCGCGCAGGCACTCAGCGAGTGCCTTGAAAAACAGGGAAATTGATTTACATAACATTGCGGAACGGTTACAAAGGTTACAAAATTCGAGCTTTTTGTCACCCAAAATTGCGCGATTGCAAAAATTTTTTGCGTCGAAAACTGTCGAGGCCAAATTTTTCAACAGATAGCACAACACAATATCTAGTGTTTTTCGACGAAAAAACCCCAAGAAATCCATATAATGTGGAGCGGTTGTTCAGATTATAAAAAATTGCGAAACTCAGTTTGTACATAATACCGATTGAATTCGACTTGCAATTTTGACTATAATTATTGCAAGGAATCCAGTCAAGATTCCTCCCGTCCGCAATTCGGCGGACGGACGCGACAAACTGAGGTGCAATATGATTAGGAAGGACAAGCTTCATATCGTACTGCTGGTGTGCGCCGTGGTGTTTTGCCTCGCGGCCAACGGCTCGGCCTCGTCGGCCGAACTGCAGCAGTTGACCTCCCTGGCCGGCACCACTGCTCTGGCGGACGGACCGCCGGAGGTGACAGCTAACGTTGTCAGCCAGAATGAGGAAAAATATGTGGGCGATGGAGAGCCTGAGCTGCCGGACAACTATGTCCCGCTGTACATAAACGGGGCGCTACACTCCGGGTGCCTGGTTATCGACGGCACGGCGCGGATGAGCCTCGGGCGCTTTGCCGAGCTCGCCGGGCTGAGCTATGACGGCTATGCCATAGGAGGCGTAGTGCCCACGCTCGCCGAAAGCGGCGAGTACGCTGTGGTGAACGGACGCTATTTCTATCTGCCCGACGGGCTCTATGAGCTGGGCGGCGAGTTGTATTGGCCGCTGACCGTGCTGGGTAAAATCTTTAACTGCGCCGTCACCTGGGACGAGCCCTCCGGCAGCATCAACCTGGACGTGACGTCTGTGCAGCTGCTGGCCTCCGGCGACGAGTACTACAACCAGCAGGATGTCTACTGGCTCTCGCGCATAATCTACTCCGAGAGCGGCAACCAGCCCCTGGCCGGGCAGATAGCGGTGGGCAACGTGGTGCTCAACCGCGTGAACGACAGCCGCTTCCCGGACAGCGTGTACGGCGTTATCTTTGACACGACCTGCGGTGTGCAGTTCTCGCCCGTAGAGACGGGCGGCATATACGCGCAGCCCGACGAGGACGCCGTCACCGCCGCGAAGCTCGCGCTCGAGGGCTACAACACGGGGGGCAACGCATTGTACTTTGTAAACCCCGACATAGGCGCGTCGAGCTGGTTCACCCAGACGCGCACCTTCGTCACGAGCATAGGCGACCACGATTTCTACGCCTGATTGCGCGCGCGGACAAGCCGTGTTATAATGAGTGGTACGTTTTTACGTGCCACTCATTTTTTATTGGTGATACTATGGAAGAGATACTGACCACGGGCCTTGCCGAGCTGGGCGTGCCCATACCGGACGGCGCGCTGGAGAATATGCGCGGCTACTACGACTACCTGACCGAGCGCAATGCGGTCATGGACTTGACGGCGATAACCGGCGAGGAGAACACGGCGCGCATGCACTTCCTCGACTGCTGCGCGCTGCTCACGATGACGCCCTTTGCCGGAAAGAGCCTCATAGACGTCGGTTCCGGCGCGGGCTTCCCGGGCCTGCCGCTCAAGATAATGTCGCCGGAGACGCGCGTGACGCTGCTCGACAGCCAGAGAAAACGCGTCGACTTCACGACGGAGTGTATAGAGCGCCTGGGGCTCGAGGGCATAGAGAGCATGTGCATGCGCGCGGAGGAGTCGCCGCGGGAGATGCGCGAGCGCTATGATATCGCCACGTCCCGCGCCGTGGCGAAGCTGAATCTGTTGCTGGAGCTGTGCCTGCCTTTTGTACGTTCGGGCGGGGTGTTCCTCGCCATGAAGGGCCCCGACTGCGACGCCGAGGTCGCCGAGGCCGCGAACGCGGCCGGACAGCTCGGCGGCAAGATACACGAGGTGCGCCGCTATACTATCCCCGGCACGGACGTGACGCACGCCTGCGTGATAGTCGACAAGCTCTCGCCAAGCCCGCCGCAGTATCCGCGCCGCTGGGCCAGGATGCTGAAAAAACCGCTGTAAGGCCCAAGGCCCTCGGACACATGTCCGGGGGCCTTGCCGCCTATGAGCCGCGCGCGCCTTATTTGCCGCGGGGACTCAGTTCGCGGGATTTCGGGGGCGCAGGGGGATATAATTTAGAAAACGCAAGATAAAAGGGGAGGAATTTGTGTGCAGTCTGTTTTGACGCGGCCGCGTCTGGGCCGGACCGGCGTTGTGCAGCTCCCTGTGAGCGAGATCGACCCCAACCCCAACCAGCCCAGACGCCAGTTTGACAACGCCCGGCTCCTGGAGCTGGCGGCTAGTATCTCCGAGTACGGGGTCATATCCCCGCTGACAGTGCGGCTGCACTTCGGGCGCTACGAACTCGTGGCGGGGGAGCGGCGGCTGCGTGCGGCGCGCATGGCCGGGCTCAAGAAGGTGCCGTGCATTATACTCGACGTGGACATGGAGGAGTCGAGCCTGCTGGCTATGGTGGAGAATTTGCAGCGGCAGGACCTGGACTTCCTGGAGGAGGCGAGGGGCATCGCGAACCTCATGCGCATGTACGGACTGAGCCAGGAGGAGTGCGCGCGGCGCTTGGGCCGCAGCCAGAGCGCGGTGGCGAACAAGCTGCGGCTCTTAAAGCTGCCCGACGACATACTCGACGCGCTGCGCTCAAACGGGCTCACTGAGCGCCACGGCCGCGCGCTGCTGCGCTTGCCAAGCCAGGAGGCGCAATCTGTCGCGCTCGAGCACATAATAGCCGAGGAGCTCAACGTGGCCCAGACGGACAGCTACATAGACTCGCTGCTCGCCCCGGCAGAAGCAAAGCCGCAGACGGAGCGCCGCCGCTCGTTTATATTAAAAGATGTGCGCGTATTCCTCAACAGCCTAAGCCACAGCCTGGATGTCATGA
This sequence comes from uncultured Oscillospiraceae bacterium, assembly GCA_964467975.1. Lineage (GTDB taxonomy): Bacteria > Bacillota > Clostridia > Oscillospirales > Oscillospiraceae > Scatomorpha. Next base: position 4,519 of record CAYXVA010000148.1, read on the forward strand.
AGCGCGGCGGCATAGCGGCCGGCATGAAAAAGCAGGAGACGGACGATGAGCTAATCGTCACAATATCCATTCCCAAGAAGAAACCCGGCCAGGCGTGAACCTGGACGCGGCAAAAACGCCCCGGC
>CAYXVA010000149.1:0-4634 GCA_964467975.1 uncultured Oscillospiraceae bacterium
GGGAAAACGCCAGAGCTCGTGCGGGCCGAACACCAAATCCACCACGCGGAAGCTCTTTTTCAGCTTTTCGGCCATGTGCGGCTGCTGCACCATGCAGCCGCAGACCGCCACGAGCAGGTTGGGGTTTTTCGCCTTCGCGTGCCCGAGCGCGCCGACGTTGCCGAGGACGCGCATCTCCGCGTGCTCGCGTATCGCGCAGGTGTTCACGACGATAAGGTCGGCCTCCGCCTCGCTCTCCGTGAAGCCGTAGCCCATGAGCTCGATGTACCCGCGCAGCTCCTCGCTGTCGGCCTCGTTCTGCTGGCAGCCGTAGGTGTCCACGAGGGCGAGGGGCTTTTTCCCGCTCGCCTCTATGCGAGAGCGTATTTCAAAACAGATCTCGCGCTGTCTCGCGAGGTCGGCGTCCGATATTTCAACACGTTTGTAAGCCATATATAATCTCCCTAGCCGAAAGGCAAATTTCCGATTTTATTATTTTATCATTTGTCACTGGAAAGTTCAATGATTTTAAATTATAATGTAGATACTCATCGAATTCCTGCGAGGTGCACCATGCCCAGAATTAACATACTCTCCCCCCACGTGGCCGATTTGATTGCGGCCGGCGAGGTGGTCGAGCGCCCGGCGTCGGCGGTCAAGGAGCTTGTCGAAAACGCGATAGACGCGGGCGCGCGGAATATAACGGTTGAAATAAGCGGCGGCGGCGCGGAACTGATACGCATCACCGACGACGGCTGCGGCATGTCCGCAGAGGACGCGGGCGTGGCTTTCCTGCGCCATGCCACAAGCAAGCTGCACGACGAACACGGGCTCGAGGCCATAGGCACGCTGGGCTTCCGCGGCGAGGCGCTCGCGGCCATCTCGAGCGTATCGCACATCGAGCTCACCACTTGCGAGCGCGGCGCTCAGGAGGGCACATACATGCGCCTGGACGCCGGGGACATACAGGAGATGCGCCCGGCGGGCGCGCCGGAGGGCACGAGCATAACCGTGCGCGGGCTCTTTTACAACACCCCCGCGAGGCGCAAGTTCCTCAAGAGCGACCGGGCCGAGGGCGCGGCCTGCCTCCAGGCGGCGCTGCGCTGCGCCCTGGGCCGCCCGGACGTGTCGATACGCTGCATCCGCGACGGCAAGGAGGAGTTTTTCACCCCCGGCGACGGGCGCGCGGAGAGCGCGATATATTCGCTTTTGGGCCGCGACACGGCCCTCGGCATGCTGCCCATCGCCTCCGCCGAGGGCATGGGCCCGGTGACGGTCTCCGGCTTCACCGGCTCGCCCGGCACGGGCAGGGGCAGCCGCAGCGCGCAGTTCTTCTTCGTAAACGGCCGGCACATAAAGAGCCAGCTGCTGCAGGCCGCCATAGAGCAGGCATACAAGGGCACGCTGCTCACCGGAAAATACCCGGCCTGCGTCGTATATCTCACGCTCAACCCCGCCGCCGTGGACGTGAACGTCCACCCGGCCAAGACCGAGGTCAAGTTCTCCGACGAGCGTGCGGTGTTCAACGCCGTGCACTACGCCGCCCTTGGTGCGCTCGAGCAGCAGCGCGACCCCGTCGAGCTGCGCGAAAACCCGCCCGTGACGTTCTCATCCGGCGCGGACACCGGCGAGGCCGAATCCCCCCGCACCGCGCCCCACCGCTGGAGCGCGGGCTACTCTGCGTCGCGCCGCGAGCGAGAAAGCGGCGGTGACACCGCCGCGCTCTACAGCCGCTCCGCCGGCTACCAGACGAGCTTCGACCTCTCGGCGCGCGCCGCACAAAGCAAAGAATACAGCGCCTCGCGCCGCGCAGACTACAGCTTCGCGCCCCGCGAGGCGGTCCCGGACCCCGGAGCGCCGGAGCGCGAGGCCGAGCCTGAGCCGTATGCGCCGCCCGAGACGCCCGCGAGCGAGCCCGTGCGGGTTATCGGCGAGGCGCTGGGCCTCTATATACTCGCGCAGCAGGGCGATGCGCTGGTCATAATCGACAAGCACGCCGCGCACGAGCGCATGCTCTACGACTCGCTCGTAGCCCAGGACGCGCCGGTGCACACCCAGGCGTTGCTCGTCCCCGCGACGTTCACGCCGATCGCCGAGTGCGCGGCCTCGCTCGAGGCGAACTCCGAGGCGCTCTCCGCGCTGGGCTTCGAGTACGACAGCTACGGCCGCGGCGCGTTCATACTGCGCTCTGCCCCCGCCGGACTCTCGCCGGACGAGGCCGCCGCCGCGCTCGAAGAGGCCGCCGACGCCCTCGCGAAGTCGCGCACTCCCGACATCGCCAACGCCCGCGCCGAGCTGCTGAAAACCGTGGCGTGCAAGGCCGCAATAAAGGCCGGGCCCTCGAGCGAACCCGAGGAGATCGCGCGCCTGGCCGAGGCCGTCTGCTCCGGGCAAGTGCGCTACTGCCCCCACGGCCGCCCGGTCGCCTGGGTGCTGACGCGCCGCGACCTTGATAAGCAGTTCAAGCGAATAGTGTAACCCGCACGTCCTCGACGCACCGCTCGCGTCAGCGAGAAAAATCCCCTCCCTCCCTGAGGGAGGTGGCCCGCGTAAGCGGGTCGGAGGGAGTTTTCCTCGAAAGTCTGTGCAAGCCCTCAAAAAAACTCCCCCAGTCGGCTGCGCCGGCAGCCCCCTCGGAGAGAGGGCGGACGCGTGGGGGCGTGGGCGCGTTGTGATGCGACGCCGGTGCGTGTTGCGGCGTTGTTTCTCGCTTGCGCGAGAGGGACGTCGCGGCACATCGCCACGCCCGTGGCGCCGAGGCGCTCGCTCTGGTCATGCTCGCCGCGGCGGCGGTGTTCGCCGTGCTCAAGCTGCTATTTCTTCGGCGCGCGGCGCAGTTATTCAAGGGCATAAAAACCGCCCGGGGCGCTGGGCGTTCCGGGCGGGCGGCGGCTTTTATTTGTGGTAATATAGGACTCCCATGCACCAGGGGCCGCAGTGGCCGCTTATCGTGCAGCCGGCGGTGTTGTTGTAGACCTCCTTGAACGGCTGGCACGCGAGCACCGTCTCGCGCAGGCGTTCCCTGACGTCGTCGGGCAGGCCGGAGTCGGTTATGAACACGCGCCTGAGGTCGATGTCGTCCCGGTTTGCAAGCCGGTCTCGGATGTACTGGTGGTAGACGGCTTCAATCTTGCCGCGGTACTTCTTCGCGACGCCCATCTTGCCGTCGTGGACCTCAATGCAGGGCTTGAGCCCCAGGAGGTTCGCGCCCAGGGCCTGCACGGCGGTGCATCTGCCGCCCTTGCGCAGATATTCGAGCGTGTTGAGCACGAAGCTGACGTCCATTTTCGGCACCAGCCGCTCCACCTCGGCGGCAATCTCCTCCGGCGTGTGCCCCGCCTCGGCCATCATGGCCGCGTCAAGCACGAGGTGGCCGAAGCCCGTCGAGAGGTTCAGCGAGTCGACAACCGTCACGTTCCCGACCTCCTCGGCGGCTATGCGGGCGTTGTTGCAGCTCACGGAGAGCTCGCTCGAGAAGGCCACGTGGACTATGGCGTCCGCGTCGCGCAGCCACTCGGTCCACGCGGCGACGTAGTCCGCCACGGTGACGGCGCTGGTGCCGCAGAGCTTGCCGGTGCGCTCGGTGTATTCATACAGGTCCTTTGCGGTGATGTCTATGCCGTCGCGGAGGGATTCGCCGTCGCGGATGATGTACAGGGGCAGGACGCCTATGTCATAGCGCTCTATAAACTCGCGCGGCAGGTCGCAGGTGCTGTCGGTCGATATTTTGACTTTCATGCATATCCTCCTAACAATTTAGCAACATTCATAGTAGCACAGAATTATCAACTTTTCCACCACAAGATTCAAAAAATGGGGGTCTTTCGCCATGCAGCCAAAAATTGTTGTGATAACCGGCCCTACGGCTACGGGCAAGACCCGTCTCGGGATAGCCCTCGCGCGCGAGCTGGACGGCGAGATTGTCTCCGGCGATTCCATGCAGCTCTACCGGGGCATGGACATAGGCACTGCCAAGCCCACGAGCGAAGAGAGAGCCGCCGCGCCGCACCACCTGATAGACGCCGCCGAGCCCTCGGAAGAGTGGAGCGTCTCGCGCTACGTCGAGGCGGCGGACGCGGCCGTGCAGGACATTTTATCGCGCGGGAAAAAACCGATAGTCGTCGGCGGCACGGGGCTCTACATAGACTCGCTCGTGCGCGGCACCGGGTTTTCGGAGCGCTCGGAGCGCTCAAAGCGCGGCGAACTCTGCCGCGAAGAGCTCGAAGGCCGCTACGACGAGATAGGCGGCGAGGCCATGCTCACCGAGCTCTCTCAGGTCGACGGCGAGCGCGCGGCCAAGCTGCACCCGGCGGACAAAAAGCGCATAGTCCGCGCAATGGAGGTCTTTCTGCTCACGGGCAAGACGATAACCGAGCACGACCGCGAAACGCAGCTCGCGCCGCCCAAATACGACGCGGCGTACATCGTCCTCAACTATGCCCGCCGAGAGGCGCTCTACGAGCGCATAGACGAGCGCGTGGACGAGATGGTCGCCGCCGGGCTCTTTGACGAGGTGGAACGCGTGTTCGCCGGCGGGGTCTCAAACACGGCGCGCCAGGCGATAGGCTACAAAGAGGCCGCCGCGGCGCTCGCGGGCGAAATGACGCGCGAGGAAGCCGTTGAGGCCATAAAGCGCGAAAGCCGCCGCTACGCCA
>CAYXVA010000150.1:0-4615 GCA_964467975.1 uncultured Oscillospiraceae bacterium
ATAGTCGCCCACAGAGAACCCGTCGAGCACGACGTCTATCCCGGCCGCGGCACTGGCCGTGAGGACGAGGTTGTCCTCGCCTATGCTCATACTGCCGCCGTCGGTGCTTATCTCCTTGACCACCAGTTCAAGCGTGCCGCCCAGCGTCAGGTCGTCGCCGCCGACCACCTCGAAGCGTATGAACCAGCCGTCGCCGCTTGTGCGCGTGGACACGGTGGAAAAATACTCACTGTAGAGGTATGCGCCCGAGTTTGTGCGCATCTTGTTGAAGTGCGTCACGGTATAGTTATAGCCGGAGTTGTCGTTTGTGAGCTTCAGCTCCACCGTGGGGCGCTCGCTTATGTACGCCTTGCCGTCTATGAAGGCGAGGGCGTTGTTGCCTTCGGGCGAGGACTTATACACTCCGTTTTCTACGACCATGCCCGTCGGAACGTCATAAGCGTCGCCGAAGTCCGCGTTCACCGCGCCGACGACATTGTAGCCCAGGCTCTCGGCGTAGGATATCATCTGCGCAATCGTGAACCCGCCGTATATCGTGTCGCAGGCCATGACTATCGGGTAGACGCCGCTTGACGGCGTGTTAATGAGCGTAAAGGTCTCCACGCGCCCTCTCGAGCCATAGCTTATCGCGTTTTCGTACACGAATCCGTTATCAAGCGTAGTGGTGTTTATGTACGAGGCGTCACCCGTGCCGCCGCCGTAGGCCAGGGCCGGAGTTGCCAGCACAAGCACGGCGAGCAGTAAGCTGAGCAGACGTTTTTTCATGGGGTTCCTCCCTTCCGGCGCTCACTTGAGCGCTCTTCCTGTTCGATCTTCTTTGCCCGGCGCACGACGAACACGGCCAGTACGACTATCAGCACCGTGGCAAGCAACAGCACCAGCGGCACAATTGTGACGGCCGTCAAGAGCGCGCCCTCCAGGGCCGCCGACGAGAGCAGCAATTTCATAACCACACCCCCTGACCGGAATTAGACGCCGTGGGCCGGAATATGTTCCATATTACCACAAACGGGCACGATGTGTCGATAGAAAAAAGTGCCTGAAGCAATAATACCAGGGTCGTGAGCCGTCCGGTCATGGCCCCCGGCATGGAAAAAACGCCCCTTTTGGTACGCTTTTCTCACAGCAGCAGCCATATCATAAGCGGTATGGTGACAGCGGACAGGACCGTGCTGGCAAATACGCACTGGCTGGCGTAAGCCTCGTCCTTGCCGCCGCGTATTGCGAAGATGGTTGCAATCATCGCGGCCGGGCAGGCGGTCAGGATGACCGTCACACCGAGGAGCATCTCGTCGTGTACGAACGGTTTGAGCAGCAGCCACACGACCAGCGGGGATATTATCAGGCGCAGCAGACACACCGCGTAAACGCGCCAGTCGCTCAGCGCCTCTTTGACCGACATCGCGCCGAGCGAGCATGCTCACCGGCACCGTGCCCCCGCTTATCACGTCCAGGCACTGCACTACCGGGGCCGGCAGCTTCAATCCGGTCATAAAGAACGCCACGGCGACGATCGTCGCTATAAGCGGAGCTGAAATCGCGCTTTTAATGCTCATGCCCTTAGAATCGCCGTTAATCATGGCGACTCCGAGGGTGTACACAAGCATATTAAACGGTATGTTTGAGATGGTCGCTATCAGGAGGCCCTCCGCGCCGTATATCGACTCGATTATCGGGAAACCTACAAACACCGTGTTTGAAAAGCACACGGCGAAGGCCGCAATTCCGCCCCGGTCCTTGTGCATGCGCAGCAGCTTCGCGCCCAGCAGACCCAGCGCGGCAGGGACCAGGAGCATCACGCAGTAGACGACCATGTCTATGCCCACGTCCGCCAGCGACAGCTCGAACTCCGCCGATGCAACCGAGTTGAGTATCGTGAATACGAGCAGCACGTTGAGCACAACCTTTGAGCCGGAGCGGGTAAACTCCGGCCCGGTGACGCCGATTTTCGTACAGAAAAAGCCCACCGCCATTATAAACACCAGTATCCCCATCTGAGTCAGCACGGGGGACATATCCATTTTTACCACCTCTTAAACCAGATTTTAAAACAGCGCAGCGCTCCCAATCTCTCCGTGAGCATGTTCTTGGAAGCCTTGCTGTTATAGTTATAATTTATATATGCAGTATCACCGTCGCAAGCGCAAAGTAGATAAGAAGCGACACCGCGTCCGTTATCGTACTTATGAGCGGGCTCGCCATGACGGCGGGGTCTATGCCCACCTTCTCGGCCAGCATCGGCAGCGTGCAGCCGACGGATTTTGCAAATATGACGACGAAAACGATAGTCGCGCTGACTGTGAAGGCCACCGGCACGGTCACTGCCGTATTCGAGAGCAGGATGCGGTCGACCGTAAGCATCTTCACAAAGTTGATGCACGCGAGCGTTATACCGCAGAGCACCGCGACCCGGATCTCCTTCCAGATAACGCGCACAATGTCGGCGGGCTCTGTGTCGCCTATCGACAAGCTGCGTATGACCGCCGTTGAGCTCTGAGAACCCGCGTTGCCTCCCGTGCCGGTGAGCATCGGGATAAAGCCGGTGAGCACGGCGCACGCGGCCAGCGCATCCTCAAAGTGGGTGATAATTATGCTCGTAAACGTCGCCGAGAGCATGAGGAACATCAACCAGGGTATGCGGCGCTTCCACATCTCCACGGCCCCTGTGCGGGAGTAGGGCTTGTCCGACGGGGCGATACCGGCCATGAGGTCGAAGTCCTCGGTCGTCTCCTCCTGCAGGACGTCTATGACGTCGTCGACCGTGACGATGCCGACGAGCCTGTCCTCTTTGTCCACGACGGGGATCGCGAGCAGGTCGTAGTCGGATATGCGCTCTGCGGCCTCACTGCGGTCGTCGGTCGTGCGGACAAATATGACGTTTGTGTCCATGATGTCCTCTATCACGGCCTCGTCGTCGTCCAGGAGCAGGTCCTTTACGGTGACGACACCCTCGAGCTTGCGGTGGGCGTTCGTGACGTAGCAGACGTAGATTGTCTCCTTGTCCTCGCCGACACGGCGTATGCGCGCAATGCTCTCGCGCACGTTCATGTACTTTTTGAGGTCGACAAACTCGGCGGTCATTATGCTGCCCGCGGAGTTCTCGGGGTATTTGAGGTACTGGTTTATCAGCGCGCGGGTCTCCGGCGTCGCCGTGCGCATGACACGCTTGACGATGTTCGCCGGGAGCTCCTCCATCATGTCCACCGCGTCGTCGACATACATGTCCTCAACGATGTAGCCGAGCTCCTTGTCGCTTATGGAGTTTATAATCTCCTGCTGCTCGGGAGCGTCCAGCTCGGCGAACACCTCCGCACCCCGCTCCTTGCTCAGGAGGCGGAACACGGTCATCATCTTCAGCGCGTCGTCCTCGCCCAGTTCCGTCAGAAACTCGGCTACGTCGAACTCGTTCATGTCCTCGAGTTCGTTTTGCAGCGATTTAAGACGCCTGTTTTCAAGCAGCTGCAAAAGCCGCTCGCGGCGCTGTTCGTAATTGCGTTCCTCCACGGATGTCGCCCCCTAACGCCCCAGGGTCCGGCCTTGCATTGCCGAGCCGCGCTGCGTGCGGCGTCAGGCGTCTGCGGCCTCGCCCCCCTTGAAATATCAAATCCCCATGTAGTACTTCTGCTCCGCTGTCATATTGTCTATCTCCACGCCGAGGCTCGCCAGCTTGCGCCGCGCGACGGCCTCGTCAATCTCCCGCGGCACCGTCATGGGCGCGCAGGGCAGCTTACCGGCGTTTTTCGCGAGGTACTCCGCGCTCAGCGCCTGTATAGCAAAGCTCATGTCCATAATCTCCGCCGGGTGCCCGTCGCCGCAGGCGAGGTTCACAAGCCTCCCCTTGCCGAGTACGAAGAGTTCGCGGCCGTCGGGCATGACGTAGCCGGTTATATTGTGCCTTGCCTCGTACTTGCGCACGGCGAGTCCTTCTAGCGCGGCCATGTCTATCTCGACGTTGAAGTGCCCGGCGTTACTCAGTATCGCGCCGTCGCGCATGAGCGCGAAGTGTTCGGCGTTTATGACGTCCTTGCAGCCCGTGACCGAGCAGAAAATCTCACCCACCTTCGCCGCTTCGCGCATGGGCATGACCTCATAGCCGTCCATGACGGCCTCGATGGCGCGCACGGGGTCGGTCTCGGTGACGACGACCTTCGCGCCGAGGCCGTCGGCGCGCATGGCGACGCCCTTGCCGCACCAACCGTAACCGCAAACTACAACGCACTTGCCCGCGACGATAAGGTTCGTCGTTCGCATTATCGCGTCCCAGACGCTCTGGCCCGTGCCGTAACGGTTGTCAAACAGGTGCTTGCAGTCGGCGTCGTTGACCTCCATCATCGTGAAGGGCAGCTCACCGGCCCTGGCGAGCTTGCGTATCCGGTGTATGCCGCTGGTGGTCTCCTCGCAGCCCCCGATAATGCCGCGGCAGAGCTCGGGGAAGTCGGTGCGCATCGTCTCGAGCAAATCTCCGCCGTCGTCTATTATAATGTTGGGCCCGTGGGCGAGGACATTTCGGATATGGCCGAAATACTCCCCCTCGCTCGCACCATAAACAGCGTGCACCTCCATGCCGCCCGCGGCGAGCGCTGCGGCGACGTCGTCCTGAGTGGAGAGCGGGTTT
>CAYXVA010000151.1:0-4582 GCA_964467975.1 uncultured Oscillospiraceae bacterium
CGCTTTATCTGCAGCGACCTCTCAGTCTCCTGAAATAAGCACCCACGCGATAAATCACGGCCGCCGGACCCAAGTCGGGCCCGGCGGACTGTTTCACAATCGTGATGTTTATTATCTATACAGTATAAAAACTAAGCATACGCCTAAAAAAGAAATGCTGTATCAGACAGCATTTCTTTTTATTCTTTTAGGTTAAACGCCACTTCGGTATCAGAATTAGGCGATACTCTTTTTCTACGATTCCTTTGTCAACAAGTTTATAGTCTTCTCATCCGGAAAAGTCTATAGGCCATTTCGTCAGCATAAAAACACGTGGAAGTCAGCGCGCGCCGGCTTTCGTTTTTTATGTCCAGCACGCCCGCAGCTGCACTCAACACCAGGCACTTCATCCCAGCGCCACGTCTAGTATCATCATGAGTACGAAACCCGCTGCCGCTCCGAGAGTGCCGACGTTCGAGTGTTCGCCGCTCTGCGCCTCCGGTATGAGTTCCTCCACGACCACGTATATCATGGCCCCTGCGGCAAAGGAGAGAATATAAGGCAGGGCCGGCGTCACGAGCCCTGTCAGCAAAATAGTCAGCAGCGCGCCTATGGGCTCCACTACGCCCGAGCCGAAGCCCATCAGGAAGGCCCTGCCGCGCGAAGCACCGTCTCCGGCGAGCGGCATGGATATCACCGCGCCCTCCGGTATGTTTTGCAGCGCTATGCCGACGCTCAGCGCGAACGCCCCCGCGAGCGAGAGCGTGGCGTCGCCCTGCGCCGCTCCGGCGAAAACCACGCCGACAGCCATGCCCTCGGGCAGATTGTGCAGCGTAACGGCTAACACGAGCATTGTGTTCTTGCCCAGGTTCACCGGGCAGCCCTCGGGCTTGTCGCAGTCGAGGTGCTGGTGCGGCACCACCGTGTCGAGCAGCAGCAAAAAACCGATGCCGAGGACAAAGCCCACTGCCGCCGGTATCCAGGGCGTCACGCCCTGCCCTTCCGCCATGTCTATGGCAGGAATCAGCAGCGACCAGACGCTCGCGGCTATCATAACGCCGGACGCAAAGCCCAGCAGCAGCTTCTGCACCCAGCTCTTGAGCTCCCCGCGCAGCAAGAAAACGCATGCCGACCCAATGGTTGTCCCGGCCAGAGGTATAAGTATTCCAACAATCGTATTTAGTGTCATCCGAGCACCTCCCTATCCATTCTAACACAACTGCAAGCTCATGACCATATCGGGAAATGTCAATTTACTATCGCGGTCCAATTTTACACAAAGCTAACTAAGTGAGCAAATTCGCCAATTATATCCTAATATGCGGTCTCAAAATTTACACGCTATTTTTGAAACAAGTTTATCTTGATTTGAGAAGTATGTTATACTATGTCTGTGGAAAAATTATGGCTGCGCGTTTTCCGGTCGCGCAGGGTAGGAGTGAATTATATGCCAGAGACCGTAGTGTTCTCAGACGCCTATGTGTGGACATTTTTGGGGCAATTGGCGATACTTTTTATCGCTATACTTGTCGGCAATGTGCTTCGCACGTGGGTGCCGTTCCTCAGGAAGCTGTACATACCCGCCGCAATTATAGGCGGATTCCTTGTGCTGATACTCAAGCAGATACCGGCGCTGACGCCGATGGTGGACGATGCCACAATGGAGATTATCACTTATCACTGCCTGGGCCTGGGCTTCGCCGCAATGGCGCTCAAGACGGCGCAGGAGGAGAAAAAGGTCTCCACCGTCAAGGTCGTCGAGTCCGGCGCGATAATGGCCGGCGGGTATCTGATACAGGCCGTTATCGGGCTTGTTATCTCCATCGCATTTTTCTTCCTCAACGGCTCTTTCTACGCCGCGGGCCTTATTCTCCCGATGGGCTTCGGCCAGAGCACGGGCAGCGCGCTCAGCTGGGGCAGCAACTTCGAGGCCAACTACGGCTTCGTCGGCGGCAGCAACTTTGGTCTCGCCGTCGCGGCGATAGGCTTCATCGTAGGCAGCGTCTTTGGCGTCATTTATCTCAACATCGCCACGCGCAAGGGCCTCGTAAAGCCCCGCCGCGCGCAAGCCGCGGAGAAGGACCGCATCATAGTCGAGGACCCGAACGAGATACCCAACAGCGAGAGCATCGACAAGCTGACCGTCCAGATCTGCCTCGTAGCGCTCGCCTACGCCGGGGCGTACGGGATAATGCTCTTGCTCGCCGCCGTGCCGATACAGGCCGTCGGCGACCTCGCCTGGGGTTTGAACTTCCTCTGGGCGCTCGTGGCCGCGTTCGTGATAAAGACCGTCATGGCCGCGCTCAAGAAAAAGAACGTGATAAAGCGCTACTACACCAACAACCATCTCATGGACAGGATAAGCGGCTTCATGTTCGACGCGATGATAGCAGCGGGCATTATGGCGATAGACATCGAGGACGTGCTCGCCAACATCTGGCTGCTCGTCGTCACCTGCGTCATCGGCACCGTGATTACCTTCTTCTACGTCCGCGCGGCGACGACCCACGCCTACAAGGGCTACGCGGTCGAGAGCTTCCTCACGAACTTCGGCACTCTCACCGGCACGCTCAGCACCGGCATGGTGCTCCTGCGCGAGATAGACCCGGACTTTGTCACGCCCGCGAGCAGCAACATAGTGCTGCAGAACATCCCGTCTATCGCGTTCTTGGCCCCGCTGCTGCTGACGCTCGGCTTCGCGGCTAGCAGCCTTACGAACACGTTTATCATGTTCGGCGTGTACCTATTCCTGTTCATCGCATATAACGTCTTTCTCTTCCGGCGGAAAATCTTTAAGAAGCGCTATGCGGACAAGCCGGAGGAGGTCTGGACGGAGTGAGCGAGGTCAAAAAGGCTGCGGCGCATGCGGACGCCCACTACCGGCGTATCTACACGCTGTTCAAGCCAATCTTCAAGGTCGTGTGCTACTTTGCCTACGGCGTTTGGGCAAAGCACCCGAAGCACTATGACGAGCCGGTGCTCATTCTCGCGAACCACACGTCGGATCTGGACTTCCTCGTCGTCGCGACGCATATAACGAACCACATGTACTTTGTCTCCAGCAACCATGTGACGGCGATGGGCCTCTTCGGCAAGGGCTTCAAGGCCTGGTTCGACCCCATCACCGTGACAAAGGGCTCGACAAAAGCCGCGGGCGTCGTCGACATCATGCGCCGCATCCGGCGTGGCAACTGCGTGCTGCTGTTCTGCGAGGGCCGGATAAGCCACAACGGCAAGAGCACCTACATAACCCCCGCCACGGCCAAGCTGGCGAAGAAGCTGCACTCCACGGGAGCGACCGTCCGCCCGGAGGGCGGCGTCTGCATAGAGCCGCGCTGGCAAAACTACCTCAACCGCGGCAAGCTGTTTGACTGCGGCATCGTACACGAGTACAGCGCCGCCGAGCTCGACGCGATGAGCACAGACGAAGTGCTCGAGCACATACGCGCCGACCTCTACGTTGACGCCTACGCAGAGCAGGAGAAGTACATGCGCCCGTTCAAATTCCGCCACGGCGTGCGTGACGTCATACGCTACTACGACACCTGCCCGCGCTGTGGAGGCGTGGACACGCTCTCATCGAGCGAGGAGCGCGTTAAGTGCGAGTGCGGCTGGACCCTCACGCTGGACGAATACGGCTTTTTCCACGAGCCGGAGGGCAAGATACGCACCGCCGGCGACTGGGAGGACATGCAGCTCGCCAACTATCACGCGCGCTTTGAGCGCGGGGAGTTCTTCTCCGATGCAGACGTGACGCTCTACTCGATAGGCGAACACTTTGAGCAAAAGCAGCTCGCCGTCTCCTCTCTCACGAGCTCAGCTGACGGCATCTCGATAGGCGGCATGGACTTCGCCTTCGCCGAAATGGCCTCGCCCGAAATCCTCAGCGGCGGGCGAAAGCTGGAGTTCACATGCGGCAAAAACAGCTACATGCTTCAAAAGGAGAACGTCTGCCTGAACAAATACATCGAGCTCTACAAGTGGGCCACAGGCGCGCACGAGAATTGAAAAAGCCGAAAGGGCGCATGGGGAAAACCCATGCGCCCTTTAATTGCAGGCATAAATTATTTGAGCACGGCCTTGTTGAAGCTTTTTTTGCCGCGGCGGAGCACAACGCCGGCCTTGAGCTCGTCCTCGGTAAAGCTCTTGGCGATGTCGTCGACCTTCTCGTCGTTGGCGGTCACGCCGCCCTGCTGTACGTTGCGGCGCGCGTCGCTCTTAGAAGAGCACAGGCCGGTCTTGACGAGCAGCGTCAGCACGTCGACGGCGCCGTCGGTGAGGTCGTCGGCGGTGAGCTCGGTGGTGGGCATGTTCTCGGTGTCGCCGCCGCCAAAGACTGCGCGCGCGCCCTCACGGGCCTTGTTGGCCTCCTCCTCGCCGTGGACGAGGCAGGTGAGCTCCCAGGCGAGAATGTCCTTCGCCTCGTTGAGCTTGGCGTCCTTCCAGGTGGCCATCTCGTCAATCTGCTCGAGCGGCAGGAAGGTCATCTTGCGCAGGCAGTTAATGACGTCCGCGTCGTCGATGTTGCGCCAGTACTGGTAGAAGGCGTAGGGGCTGGTCTTGTTCGGGTCGAGCCAGACAGCGCCGGCCTGGGTCTTGCCCA
>CAYXVA010000152.1:0-4579 GCA_964467975.1 uncultured Oscillospiraceae bacterium
GGACTCGAACCCCCGACCTGCTGATTACAAATCAGCTGCTCTACCGACTGAGCTATACCAGCGCAATTACCGGCGACGACTATATTAGCAAATGAAAAGCATTTTGTCAAGAGATTTTTTGATTTAAAGTAAAATAAATTTTGCGCAAAAAGCCGCCCCGCGCTTCGCCTGGCGGTGCGCGGGCTCAGGCCCAGGCGAAGTTGTCGCGGCCTGCGCCGAGCTCGAAGTGGTATTTGGCTATGCCGAGGTCGGTTTGGACGTAAAAGCCTTTTCCGGCCCTTGCGGACACGCGATTGCCGGAGCACGAGAAGGCGAATTTCTGCTGGTTCACGGCGCTCGGCGCCAGCAGCGCGGCGTCGATGCCGCGAAGGAACCAGTCGGGCGTCTCAGAGCCGGGTGCTATCACGGCCTCGCGCGGCTTGGATTTGTGCGCCTCGCCCCGGGTCTCGCCGTAACCGAGCGCTATGACGAGGCAGAGCTTTTCGCCCGCGTCCAGCTCCACGGCGGCCTTGGACTTGCTGTAGCTCAGCCCCACCCAGCAGCTGTTGAGGCCGAGAGCCTGGGCGCTCAAAACGACCTGCTCGCCGTAATAGCCGCACCGCTCAGCCAGCCCGGGACCCTTCCGGCCCGCCACGGCGACATAGCTGCGCACGCCGGAGAACTTGCCGTAATGCGCCATAAAACCGCCGAAGGCCCGCGGCTCGTCCAGCACCAGCTGCATGTGCAGCCCGCCCTCGGCGTTGCAGCGCTCTATGCAGCCGCGCAGCTCATCCGCCGCCGTAGCGGCAATCGGCTCGGGCCTGTAGGCCCTCACGGAGTGTCGGGTTTCCATCGCACGAATCAAATCCATACAGCAGTCTCCTTTCCGTTTGCGGCCAATCGCCGCTCGGCATCCTCTCAGCGCTGATTCCGCTCGGGCAACGCCCTCATCAGCGTCCGCAAGCGCGCCTGTCTGTTCCGGAGCTTATGCCGATTATAGCACAGGCCGCCGGGCGTATTTGTAAAGGAAAAGACGCCCCGGACAGCCGGGGCGTCTTGCCGCTTACTTGACGCCGTAGAGCAGCTCGCCGTAGGTGGGTATGGGCCACACGTCGTCGGCGGTTACGGTCTCCATGTCGTCGCAGGCGGCGCGCAGCGCACCCATGACGGGCAGGACCTTGTCGCGCAGGAAGAAGCTCTTCTCCATAGCGTCGTGCATGCTCTCGGCGGAGACGAGGGCGTCCTCAAGCTCTCCGGCGAGGGAGTAGGCCGCGTCCATGAGCTGCGTGAGCGAGCCCACGGTGGAGCACTCATACCTCGCGCGGCGCTCGGGCATGAGCGCGCGCTGGGCTGCAGCGCTCTGGGCGAGCTGGGATATGAACCGGCTCACGGCGGGGAGTATTTCGCGCCGGGCCATAGCGAGGGCGGTCTTGCCCTCTATCGTGACGAGCTTGCAGTACTCCTCCTGGAATACCTCCTGCCTCGCGCGCAGCTCGCTATCGGAGAACACCTTGTGGCGCGTGAAGAGCTCGACGTTCTCGGGGTCCGTGAGGTGAGGCAGGGCCTCGGGTGTGCTCTTGAGGTTGTGCAGCCCGCGGCGCACGGCCTCCTCGACCCAGCTCGGGTCGTAGCCGTTGCCGTTGAAGATTATCCGCCTGTGCTCTTTTACGACGCGGCGTATCAGCGCGTGCAGCGCGCCGTTGAAGTCCTCGGCGGCCTCGAGCTCGTCGGCGAACTGCCTGAGTTCCTCGGCCACGGCGGTGTTGATGGCGATGTTGGCCGAGGATATGCTTGCGCTCGAGCCGGGCATACGGAACTCGAACTTCGCGCCCGTGTAGGCAAACGGCGAGGTGCGGTTGCGGTCGGTCGTGTCCTTCGGGAAGGGCGGCAGCGCGTGGACGCCGACCTTGAAAAGCGTCTTTTCCGTCTGGCCGACGGGGGTGTCGTTTTCAATCGCGTTGAGCACGGCGGTGAGCTCGTCGCCGAGGAACATGCTGATTATCGCCGGGGGCGCTTCGGCGGCGCCGAGGCGGTGGTCGTTGCCGGCGCGCGCCACGGAGATACGCAGCGCGTCCTGATAGTCGTCCGCGGCCTTTATCACGGCGCAGAGGAAGAGCAAAAACTGCGCGTTCTCGCCCGGGGTCTCGCCGGGGTCAAAGACGTTCACGCCCGTGTTCGTGGCCATGGACCAGTTGTTGTGCTTGCCCGAGCCGTTCACGCCGTCGAAGGGCTTCTCGTGCAGCAGGCAGACCAGGCCGTGGCGCTTGGCGGTTTTCTGCATGACGTCCATGACGAGCTGGTTGTGGTCGGCGGCGATGTTCGCCGTGTCGTAGACGCAGGCGAGCTCGTGCTGGGCGGGGGCCACCTCGTTGTGCTCGGTCTTGGCGCAGACGCCGAGCCGCCAGAGCTCCTCGTTTATGTCGCGCATGAAGGCCGCGACGCGGGGCTTGACGGTGCCGAAGTAGTGGTCGTCCAGCTCCTGGCCCTTGGGGGGCGCGGCGCCGAAGAGGGTTCGGCCGGTGTAGATGAGGTCGGCGCGGCGCTCGTACATGTCGCGCTCGACGAGGAAGTACTCCTGCTCGGCGCCGACCATGGGCGACACGCTCGTAACGTCGTCGTGGCCGAAGAGCTTCAGCACACGCACAGCCTGGCGGCTCAGCGCCTCCATGCTGCGCAAAAGCGGCGTTTTCTGGTCGAGCGCCTCGCCGCCGTAGGAGCAGAACGCGGTGGGTATGTAGAGCACACCGTCGCGGATAAAGGCATAGCTCGTGGGGTCCCAGGCGGTGTAGCCTCGGGCCTCAAAAGTCGCGCGAAGGCCGCCGGAGGGGAAGCTCGAGGCGTCCGGCTCGCCGTGTATCAGCTCCTTGCCGGAAAACTCCATGAGTACGCCGCCGTGCCCGTCGGGCTTTATGAAGCTGTCGTGCTTCTCGGCGGTGACACCGGTCATGGGCTGGAACCAGTGCGTAAAATGCGTCGCGCCCTTTTTAAGCGCCCAGTCGCGCATCGCCTGCGCGACGACCTCGGCGGTGTCCGGCTGCAGCCTGCGGCCGTTCTTCATCGTTCTCAGCACGGCCTCATACGCCTCGGCGGGAAGCCGCTCGCGCATGACCTCGTCGGAGAAAACCATCGTGCCGAATATGTCCTGTATCCCGGGCATTAACAGACCTACCTCTCTCAATATCATATATAATGTACTTGCGCGGTTTTTTACCGACGACAGCTTATACTAAAATGCGCCTCTAGTCAAGGCCAATCGCCGTTTTAACCCCCGCTTCGGCGCGCTAAGGGTGCGAAATTGTCCGGCGCGGACATCGCGCGCCTCGACAAGCGCGGCGCTCTCTGGTATAATTGCAGTCAAAAAAGCGGCACCGGAAAGGTGGTAGATGTGTCCGCATGAAAAAACTCTTCAAGCTCCTTTTCTCCCGGCTTTTCTTCGGGATAATTTTTATACTGCTTCAGATTGGCGTCCTGGTGCTCACGCTCTATTACTTCCGCGACACCTACGCCCAAGTGCAGACGGTGTTCACGGTACTGTCTGTCATCTCCGTACTGATTATCGTCAACCAGGAGGGCTCATCGGCGTTTAAAATTGCCTGGATACTTCCGATTGTTTTCCTCCCGCTGTTCGGCATCCCGCTCTACATCCTCTTCGGCAAAAAGCGCATACCCGAGCGCAAGCAGGTGCGCCTGAACGGCATGCTGCTGCGCTACAGGAGCGCCATGGCGCCGTACACGGAGGAACATGCGGCGGCGAAGCTGGGGAATGAGGACGCGGTATTGCAGTCCGCGTATCTGGAAAACTGCGCCACCGCCCCCGTGTTCACGCAGACGGAGACGACCTACTACCCGATAGGCAAGGCCTTTCTCCCGGCGCTGCTCGAAGCGCTGGAGAAGGCGGAGCGCTATATATTTATGGAGTACTTCATCATCGAGCCGGGCGTCATGTGGGACTCCGTGCTGGACGTGCTCAAGCGCAAGGCAGCTTCCGGCGTAGACGTGCGGCTCATATATGACGACATGGCCTGCATCATGCGCCTGCCGCGCGACTACACCCGGCGCATGGAGGCGCTCGGCATACGCTGCTGCACCTTCCAGCGCTTCCAGCCCGTGCCGACCGGCACGCTGAACAACCGCGACCACCGCAAGATATGTGTCGTCGACGGCGTCACGGCCTTCACCGGCGGCATAAACCTGGCCGACGAATACATCAACGCGCGCGAGCGCTTCGGGCACTGGCTCGACTGCGCCGTACGCGTCCACGGCGGCGCGGCGTATTCCTTTGCGCTGATGTTCCTCTCGATGTGGGACTACATCCGTCACGAGGACGACGACCCCGTGGCCTTCCGCCCCAATTCCGCGGCGCTCGAGGGCATATCCGACGACGGCTTTGTCCAGCCGTACTGTGACAACCCCAACGACGACGAGCCTGTCGGCGAGCGGGCATACATTAACATGATCTCGCGCGCGAAAAAGTACGTCTACATCTGCACGCCCTATCTCGTCGTCGACAACGAAATCATGAACGCCCTGGCAAGCGCCGCGAAATGCGGCGTGGATGTGCGCCTCGTTACCCCGCACATACCCGACAAGTGGTATGTGC
>CAYXVA010000153.1:0-4541 GCA_964467975.1 uncultured Oscillospiraceae bacterium
AGCCTCGCCTCGTACCTGTGGAATTCGTCAATGCGTCTTGACCTTTTACGCTTACGACGGCCTTTTCGTTGACAACATAGAAGCGACGGGGATTTCACTTCCCCGCCGCTTCTTTTGAATATATACAAGAAAAAAAGCGTCCCCCGGAAAGTCGCCCCGCGGCGGCTCCGAGTGCCCTGGGAGATTTCACCCTTCCGCAGGGGCATATTTATCCAAAAACTCGTCCATCAGGGCTTTCGCCTGTTCGGCGTATTTGCCACGGAACATGTGGCCGGCGCCGGGGAGGATGTGCAGGTGCATATTTGCATAGCGCACCCGCTCATACTGGCTCGTGTCGACTATCTCGTCGGCATCGCCGTGTATCATCAGCACGGGACCTTTATATCGCTCAGTCGCGGCGAAGGAGTCGTAGTCCCAGATGTCCAGCGCGTAGCGCCGCCCTATCCACAGCCAACCCTTGAGGAAATATTTCTCCGGCACCTCCTCGCGGCTGTGGAAATCCTCCTTCTTCATCGCGTCCGGAATGCCGAACACCGGGTAGATCAGCATCAGCGCGCTCGCAAGCTCCGGCCTCTGCGCAGCGCAAATGGCGGCCACAAGCCCACCCTGGCTCGCGCCCATAAGTATAAGCCCAGACGTATCCACCATGTCCCAGCCGCGGGTCTCGTCGATGACCGTATTCAGGTCGTCGACCTCCGTCATCACGGACATGTTCAGCGTTGAGCCGTCGCTGCGCGAGTGGACGCCGCCGCCGCGAAAATCCGGGGCGTAAAACGCGTAGCCTCTGGACGCCAGGTGCTCGGCGTAAGGCTGCGCCGTCGAATGCGTGCAGCCGACCTCGTGGGCAAATATTATGAGCCTGGGCCGTTCGACGCCCTCGGGCAGATACAGCTTGCCGTAAATTCTCGCGCCGGGCGCGCCGCACCAGAGCTCATGCACGGTAAATCGGTAATTTGCCAAATATATCTCTCCCAACAATTTAAAACCGCCCCGCTATCGCGAGGCAGAAAAAAGCACCGCCCCGGCGCTTGCCCGAGGCGGAGTGCTTTATCACACAAAGTGCAGCGCCAGAGTCAGGATGACGAACACCAGGCCCACCCACTTGGTGGCCTTGGCGAGCTTCGCGTCCCAGCTCTTGGCTTTGCCCTTGGAGAGGAAGGTGTCCGCGCCGCCGGCTATCGCGCCGGAGAGCCCGGAACGCTTGCCGGACTGGGAAAGGACTATTACCGTGACCGCTATGGCGGACAGCAGCTGCAAAATGGTGAGTGCAAGCCTCATAATATATCGACCCTTTCAGTTTTCATACGCAGTGCTTAATAATATACCACACAAGATTTTGTATTGCAAGTATTTTTTCAAATTCCGGCTTTATTTTGCGCTGTTCGCGCCGTCGCCGGCATAGCCGCACTCGGCCACGTTGTTCACCGGGTCCAGCCAGAAGCGAAGCCCCTTTGGCTCGGTCACGCGGAACATGTGCTCGAGTTCGGTCATTCCCGGGCAATAGTCAAGGAAATGGTTCTCCAAACCCGCGAGCAGCGTGCTGTTGTAGACGAGCGTGCGCCTGTCGTTCCATATCGCGCAGTAGAAAATGCCGGCCTCGACCAGGTCCTGGAACATGTGGCTGCCGTAGCTGAGCTCGGGCATGTATCCGGCGCTGTCGTCGCTGACCTCGCACACACCGGCGAAGCCGCTTATCTCCGCGAAGCTGACCGGCACGCCCAGCTCCGGCGAGCTGGTGCCCAGACGCCCCGGCGCGAGCAGCAGTACCTTTTTGCCAGTGAATTTGAGCGCGCGGTTAATGAGGCCGACGGCGTTCGCTACGATCGGCTTTTTGCTGTAGGGGTACTCGTAATATGCCTTCGCGTTTATTTCAATTACCACGTCGATATCCGTGGAGTTAGCCAGGCCCATGGCCGAGTTTTTGAGAAGGAAGAACGTGTCTCTCTCGGGCAGCTCGGGCGGCTTCACACGCCCTCCGGGCTGGCCTATGTACAGCGGCCTGCACTGGAGCAGGTTTATGACGAAGTCGCCGGTCTCGTCCGTGTTGACGGCGTACTCTATGTCCACGGGCGTACCGTAGACGTTCTCAAGCGTCTTGAGCAGCGAGCGCATGAGCCTTGGGAAGGGCGTCCGCTCCAAAAAGCCCTGGCAGCTGACATACCAGACGTCCTCGCGGTATCCGGCGTCGCGAAGCGCGGCTTCAGCGTCGGTGTCGTGCTCGTACATGAGCGACCAGAACCAGCGCGGCAGACACTGCCTGACGCTCTCGGCGTCCACGCTCCTGAACGCGCGCCTGTCGCGGTCTATGACGTCAATGCTGTGCTGCGAAAACTTGTGCCGCTCCGCACTTGTCGAGTGTGAGTGCGCCGTGGGCCGGTCTAGGCTAACGATGCGCGGGTAGTCGTCCTTTGTGCGGTCGACGGCCTTTGTGCCGAGTCCGACGACCAGGCGCAGCATGCCTGCCTCGGGGTCGGAATCCTGGCTCGGCCGGTACAGGCTGCGCGAAAAGCCCACGCCCGCCGCGCCCGGCAGATAATACGGCCCCGCCCAGGAACCGGAGACGCGCTGGACGAGTATGCTCATCTGCTCGTCGAGCTTCTCGAGTCCGCGCTGTACGCGGTATTCGAGCGCGGAGGGGTCCATGGTGCTGGCGTACACCGTGCGCACGGCGTGCTCAAACTCCGCCAAACGCTCCTCGGGCGAGCCGGAGTTTACGCAGAACACGCTCTCGTACTTGCCCGCGAAGGCGTTTCCGAAGCCGTCCTCGAGGAAGCTCGACGAGCGCACGATGATAGGGCTTTGTCCGTAGTAGGTAAGCATACTTTTGAACTGCTCGCGTATATTGTCCGAGAAACTGCCATGCAGGATTGCCTCGCGCAGCGCCGGCGCCTTTGTGAAAAAACCCTCCGGCGTGCGCTGTTCTACGCGCAGCTTCCAACAGTTGTTGTCGACGATATAGGTGTAGAACACGTCCGAGCCTATGTAGAACGAGTCGTGCGGCTCAGCGTGCTCGCGAAACTCCGGCAGGCACTCGTCGGCTATCTTCCGCGCGAGCAGCATGCCGCAGGCCTTGCCGCCTATCGAGCCGGAGCCTATCATCCTGTCGCGCACCATAAAGTAGTCCTTTGGCTCGAACATCTGATGTATCAGCTTCTGCACGCTCCGGTCGCGGCTCATCATGCTCTCTAGTATCTTGCGCTCGGTGTCGTCGTGGAATTTGCCCTGGCCGAACTCGAGCTTAGCCTGTGCAAAAAAGCGGTCGTGGCTGTCGTAGTTCTGGTCCTGCGAATGCGAGGAGATGTCGTCGAGCAGCCTGTAGTAGCGGCTGAGCGCCACGCCGCCGTCGAGCGGCTTGAAGGGCCCGCCGTCTACGCTCACGTGCGGTATGTACAGGTTTATCCCCTCGCGCTCCTGGGCCTTGAGCGTATGGATGTACACGCTGTTGTCGGAGGTGTAGACGTCTATGAGCACCTGCGTGGTGTCGCGTATGCGCGCCACGACATCGAAGGAGTGCCGCGAGCGGATAAGCGGGAAATACGCCACCGTCTCGAGCTCGTAGAGGTAGGGACATGTGACGCGGAAGAAGTTACCCATCATCTGGTCGGTGTACCAGGCCGTCTGGAGCTCGCTCAGGCAGTCGAAAACGTAGAAAGTGCCCGGCCCCTCGGCAGTTATGCGGTCGTATATCGCCACAGTGAAGGGCTCAAAACCCATGTCCGGGTCAAATTCGTAAATTTTCAGGCCCGGGCGCGCGGAGAGCAGCCGCTCATGCCGCGTGAAGTGGATATACACCATGTTGCGCCCGTCGGCGATGGCCTGGTCGGCAAACGGCGCCGCGAAGAGCCGGAATTCCTCCAGCCGCGAGACCTGCCAGACCACGTTGTCGCCTATGCGGATGTTGTCAAACACGGAGTCGGCCCCCGGGTATCCGCTTGGTACTCTGTCGAACAGCATAGCCCTGCCTCCATTCCAGTACTAATTTTATGTATAGTATACCAAAACCTGTCCGGCTTGTCTACGGAAAGCGGGAATAAAACGGCGCGGGCGGCAGTCTCGCGCCGTGGTTTTCACACGTTTTCGGGGTATACCGCCCGCGCGCCGCCGATAAGCTTCGGGCGGGTGCGCGCGGCACTGACCGCCGCCTCTCCAATCCGCTTTACTTCCAACCTCAGCGGCACGGCGACGTCCTTGAGGTGCATGCCTATGAGCGTGCAGCCGATGTCCATGCCCGCGCTGGCGCGCACATGCTCCACGGCCACGGGGTCGGACATGTGCTTCCAGGCCGCAGTGGCCCAGCTGCCGCCGGCCTTCGGCTGCGGTATCACGCACACCGGCTCGTAGACGAACTTCTCCGCCGCCTCGCGCTCGATTATCAGCGCACGGTTCAGGTGCTCGCAGCACTGTGCGGCGAGATAGAGTCCGCGCTCGGCGAGCAAGGGCGCAACGGCCTCGCAGACGGCCTCGGCGGCCTCGGGTGTGCTGTCCTTGCCGATATTGCTGCACATAATCTCGCTGGCCGAGCAGCCCACGACCCCAAGCGA
>CAYXVA010000154.1:0-4520 GCA_964467975.1 uncultured Oscillospiraceae bacterium
GGACCTGCTCCACGCGCGCCTTGTCGCCGCGGATGCGGGGTATGCCCGGCTCGATCTCCACTGTAAACTCGTGGTGGTGCGCCTGAGCCTCCATGCGAACGGCGTTATACACGTCGCGCACCGAGGTCTCAAAGCTGAACTCGTCAAACGAGAACTCGAAGCTGCCCGCGTCGAAGCGCGAGAGGGTCAACAGATCCTGCACAATCTTGGTCATACGGTCGGACTCGTTCAATATGACGTTAAGGAAGCGCTCGCGTGTGTCCGCGGGCATGTCCGGGTCGTTTGCAAGCGTCTCGGCGTAGCTTCTCACGCCGGTGATGGGCGTGCGCAGCTCGTGCGAGACGTTGGCGACAAACTCGCGGCGCATCTGCTCGCTGCGCTTGAGGTCGTCGAGCGTGTCCTCGAGCTGGACGGCCATGTCGTTGAACGTGCGCGTGAGCACGCCTATCTCGTCTTTGGAGCTGTTCTCGACCTTGCCTGTAAAGTCGCCGGAGGCCACTTTCTCCGCCGCGTGCGTGAGCTCCTGTATGGGCGCAATCATGGTCTTGGCCAGCAGCAGGCTCAGGAACACGGATATGACGAGGCCGACGGCCAGCGCCTCGACTATTATGAGCAGCAGCTGGTCGTTCAAGCTGCGCATGGTCTCGCGGTCGTCAATAATGTAAATGATATAGTCCTGGTCGCCGCCCTCGACGGGCAGGGCTATGTCCATGTAGTCGGCGTTCGGGTCGCTCGCGTCGCCGTTTTCCCCGCTGAGCGCGGTGATGATGTTAGGCGTGATGGCCACGACGCCGTTTTCAGGTGTGACGCTGCCGGACAGCCACTCGCCGGTCTCGCCGGAGAGTATGTGGTAGTTTCTCGAGCCGCGGTCTATGCCCAGCCGTCCGGTGTACACGCCGAGTATTTCGTTCATGTACTCCGGGTTGTCCTCCGCGGCGGCGTCGCGCAGAGCCTCGGCCAGGTCCTGCTCGGAAAACACTTCGGCCATCCTGTCATAGAACTCGTTGAGGTAAAAGCTGCGCACTCCCCTCGTCAGGAACACACCGGCGACAAGCATCAGCGCAACGATGAGGAACAGAATTATGAGTACCAGCTTTGTGTATAGGCTGCGGTTCATACCCTCCCCCTCAGTCGGCGAAATAGTAGCCCGCGCCGCGCTTTGTCATCACATACTGCGGCTCGGACGGGTTGTCCTCAATCTTCTCGCGTAGGCGCCTGACTGCCACGTCCACGGCGCGCAGGTCGCCGAAGTAGTCGTACTGCCACACCGCGCCCATGAGCTCTTCGCGGCTTATCACCTTGCCGGGGTTCTCGGCGAGGTACTTGATGAGCTCGTACTCACGCTGTGTGAGCTCGAGCTCGCGGCCGCCCTTACTCACGCTGCGCCTGGCGCGGTCAATGACCAGGTCGCGTATGCGCAGCACGTCCTCTGGGTCGCCGGGCTGCTGCGGCAGCATGCTCGCCGCGCGGCGCATGTTGGTACGCACGCGGGCGATAAGCTCGCGCATGGAAAAGGGCTTGGTTATGTAGTCGTCGGCGCCCAGCTCGAGGCCGAACACCTTGTCGGTCTCCTCCTCGCGGGCGGTTATCATTATGATAGGCACATTGTTGCCCTCCGCGCGCAGCGTCCGGCAGACCTCGAAGCCGTCCATGCCGGGCAGCATAACGTCGAGCAGTATGACGTCCGGGTCCTCCGTGCGCGCCAGGCGCAGCCCCTCGAGCCCGCCATAGGCGCAGATGCACTTTGTACCGTCCTTTTCAAGGTTGTACTTGAGGATGTCTACAATCGAGCGCTCGTCGTCGACGATCAGAATTTTTCTCTCCATCCCTCTGCCTCCAGGAACCGCCGGGCCTTGAGCACGGCTATTATAGTCTTTGCGTCGTCTATTTCGCCGGCCATGACCATCTTGGTCAGCGCGTCAAGCGAGTGCTTTTCCACGTTCAGGTACTCCCCCTCGTCCGGGTGCGCCTCACCACGCCTGAGATCCAGCGCGAGGTATATGTGCAGCACTTCCGTGGAGAAGCCCGGCGACGTGCAGCACTCACCCAGGTCCACCATGCGGCCCGGGACGAGCCCGGTCTCCTCGCTCAATTCGCGCTCGGCGGCGGGCAGGGGCAGCTCACCTTTTTCCAGCTTCCCGGCAGGTACCTCGAGCATCTCGCGCCCGAAGGCATAGCGGTACTGGCGCACGCACCAGGCAGTGCCGTCGGCGTCCACCGGTATTATCGCGACGCCGCCCGGGTGCTCGACCACCTCGCGCTTCACAACCGTCCCGTCTATGAGCTCGGCCCTGTCGAGCCGGACGTCAACTATGACGCCGTGGTACAGCGTCTCGCCGTCAATTTTCTTTTCAATAGCCATAATTTCTTTCTACCTCCCGGTACGCGCGCGTCTGAGAGCGCACATATCCGCATACATATTACCATAAATGAACCTATAATGCCATACCCCAACCGCAAAAAGCTGAAACACAAATGTAATCTTGCACCGGTTTATTTTTCATGTGATGTATGTTATACTTTAACGAGTTCTTTTCAGGAGGGATAGATTTTGGCGCGTGCGCAGGGCATCAAGCAAATAGCGCAGAACCGCAAAGCGTTCCACGACTATTTCGTGCTTGAGCGCTACGAGGCGGGCATCGAGCTCTTCGGCACAGAGGTGAAGAGCATCCGCGCCGGTACCGTCAACCTCAAGGACTCGTTCTGCACGATAAAAGACGGCGAAATCTTCGCCCGCGGGCTGCATATCAGCCCCTACGAAAAGGGCAACATCTTCAACCGCGACCCCATGCGCCCGAAGCGCCTGCTCATGCACAAGCGGGAGATTATGAAGCTCAATGCCCGCGTCATGCAGGACGGCGTGGCGCTCGTCCCGCTCTCGCTCTACTTCAAGGACGGCCGCGTTAAGCTCGAGGTCGGGCTCTGCAAGGGCAAAAAGCTCCACGACAAGCGCGACGCCGAGGCCGAACGCCAGGCCAAGCGCGACATGGACCGCGCAATGCGCGAAAAATACTGATTTCTCATCTTACATCTGCTTTTGAGGAGGCGTTCACCGTGAAAAAGCTCTTTTCCGCAATCTTAACCTGCGCACTTGCACTCACTCTCGGAGTGTCTGCTTTCGCGGCGAACACCGTCAACCTGACCGACGTCAACCCCGGCTGCTGGTTCTACAACGAAGTCAGCGAGATGGTTGCCGCCGGGTATATAGACGGCTATGAGGACGGGACGTTCAGGCCCGACCAGACCGTCACCGTGGCCGAGGCCGTCACCATGGCCGCCCGCATGTCCGGCGTTGCGACCGGCGCGGCCGACGGGCACTGGGCCGGGCTGCAAATGGACCACGCCTACCGCTCCGGCTGGATAAGCGAGGACGACGTCCCGCGCGGCAGCTATGACACGCCCGTCACGCGCCAGCTTGCCTGCAAGGTCATCGCCGCCGTGCTCGGCCTGGGCTATCCGGCCGGCACAGTGCTGCCCTTCACCGACACAGACTCCATCGGCGCAGACTACTTAGGCAGCGTGCTTGCGCTCTATGCAAACGGTCTGCTGGAGGGCTATGAGGACGGCTCGCTCCGCCCCACGGTCACGCTCACAAGGGCCCAGGCCGCGACTCTGCTCTACAGGGCCAACCACGCGGGCGACAGCGTCCAGAGCGAAAACACAAGCGTCATAACCGCCGCCGGTTACACGCCCGAGCAGATAATCAACTACTTCTGCGACGTGGCCCTCGGCGCCGAATACGGCGAGGACTTCGACCAGGTCATCAAGTGGACGCGGCCCATTTACTACTATATCGGCGAGGGCGGCACCGAGGAGGACCTGCTCAAGCTCAGGAGCCTGATTTCCGCTGTAAGCCAAGTGCCCGGCGTCCCGGAACTCATTGAGGTCACCGACTCTGCGAGCGCGAACCTCAAAATCAACTTTGTAGACACCAGCGGCATGGTCGAGACGTGCGGCAGCAATTTCAACGGCTACGTGAACGTCTGGTGGACCATGTTTGAAATCAACAGGGGCGAGATATACTACAACACGGACATATCTCAGAGCCTGCGCAACGCCGTCATCGTCGAGGAGTTCTGTCAAAGCCTCGGCCTTCTGACGGACACCTATGACCACCCCGAGAGCATATTCTACCAATATCACACCGATACCGCGTGGCCCACTACGCTTGACTGGGCAATTATCCAGCTGCTCTACCGCAGCGAGATAACGCCCGGTATGGACGAGAGCGCTGTGCGCAGCGCCGCGGCTTCTCTGGTCGGATAAACAACAGAAAGGACGATTTTCCACATGCCCAATCCAACAGTCACCATTGAAATGGAAAACGGCGGCGTTATCAAGGCCGAGCTCTACCCCGAAATCGCGCCCAACACCGTCAACAACTTCCTGCACCTTGTGAACAGCGGCTTTTATAACGGCCTCATCTTCCATAGGGTCATCCCCGGTTTTATGATTCAGGGCGGCGACCCTCAGGGCACTGGCATGGGCGGCCCGGGCTGGCGCATCAAGGGCGAGTTCAA
>CAYXVA010000155.1:0-4515 GCA_964467975.1 uncultured Oscillospiraceae bacterium
TCAAGGGCACCGTCTCTTCCACCCGCGTCTGCGAGCTGATGGTCGAGCGTATCGAGAAGATTTTCCCCGGCTGCGCGGTGCAGTCCATCCCCGTCGCCGACGGCGGCGAGGGCAGCGTCGACGCGTTCCTGACCGCGGTCGGCTGCGAGAAGGTCACCGCCGAGGTCACCGGCCCCTGGTTTGAAAAGTGCCAGGGCTACTATGGCCTTATCGACAACGGCGACACCGCCGTGCTCGAGATGGCGGCCGCCGCCGGGCTGCCGATGGTCGGCGACCACAAGGACCCGCGCGGCACCACCACCTATGGTGTCGGCGAACTGCTCGCGCACGCGGCGCGCTCGGGCGCGAAGAGGCTCGTGATTGGCCTCGGCGGCAGCGCTACCAACGACGGCGGCTGCGGCGCGGCGGCTGCGGCGGGCGTCAGCTTCTACAACGCCGCCGGTGAGAAGTTCGTCCCCGTGGGCGGCACGCTCAAGGACATAGCGCGCATCGACATGTCCACCCGCGACCCGGCCTTTGACAAGGTTGAGATAGTCACCATGTGCGACATAGACAACCCCATGTACGGCACCAACGGCGCGGCGTATATCTTCGGGCCCCAGAAGGGCGCGGCCCCCGAGATGGTCGAGTTCCTCGACCAGGGCCTGAGGCACCTCGCCGAGGTCATGAAGCGCGACGTGGGCGTCGACGTGGCCGAGATGCCGGGCGCGGGCGCTGCGGGCGCGATGGGCGCGGGCATGGTCGCGTTTTTCGGCTCCAGGCTGCAGATGGGCATTGAGACCGTGCTAGACACCGTCGAGTTCGACAAGGCGATAGCCGACGCGGACGTCATCTTCACCGGCGAGGGCAAGATCGACTCTCAGAGTCTGCGCGGCAAGGTCGTTATCGGCGTGGCGCGCCGCGCCGTGAAGCAGAACAAGCCCGTAATCGCCATCGTCGGCGGCGCGGACTACGACGTGGACGCGGCCTATGACGAGGGCGTCACCGCCATTTTCCCGATAAACCGTCTGCCGCAGGACTTCTCCGTGCTCAAGGAGCACAGTGAGGAGAACCTTGGCTTCGCGGTTGAGAATGTGCTGCGCGCGCTGCGTGTGGCGGGAATGTGAGGCGCTGCCGTTATGAAGCCGATTCTGGCAATTACTATGGGCGACCCCGCCGGCGTCGGCCCGGAGATCGCCGTAAAGGCGCTCTCCGACCCTGCGATATACGCCGACTGCCGCCCGCTTATCGTCGGCTCGCCGCTTATTATGCAGCGCGCGACCGGCTTTGTGGGTAGGCCCGATATCAAGATAAACGAGATAAAGTCCGTGCCCGAGGCCAAATTTGAGTGCGGCACCATAGATGTGCTCGACCCCGGCCTAGAGGGGATGGACACGGTCGTCCCCGGCAAGATAAGTGCCGCCGCGGGCGACGCGGCCTTCAAGTGCGTCGTCAAGGCTATAGAGCTCGCCATGGCCAAAGAGGTCGACGGCACGGTCACGAACCCGCTCAACAAGGAGGCCATGAACCTCGCCGGACACCACTTCTCCGGCCACACGGAAATCTACGCGCACTACACCGGCACGAAGAAGTACACCATGATGCTCATGCACGAGAACATGCGCGTCGTCCACGTGTCCACGCACGTCTCGCTGCGCGAGGCCTGCGACCGCGTAAAGAAGGACCGCGTGCTCGACTGCATCCACATCGCCGCCGACGCCTGCAAACAGCTTGGAATTGAGAATCCGCGCGTCGGCGTCGCCGGGCTCAACCCGCACTGCGGCGAGAACGGGCTCTTCGGCCGCGAGGACCTCGACGAGATAACCCCCGCGGTTGAGGCCGCGAAGGCCGAGGGCATCGACTGCACCGGCCCCGTCGCGCCGGACACCGTGTTTTCCAAGATGCGCGGCGGCTGGTTTGACATCGTCGTCGCCATGTACCACGACCAGGGCCACATACCCATGAAGGTTGTCGGCTTTGTCTACGACCCCGAGAAGCAGGAGTGGGGCGCGGTCGCGGGCGTAAACATCACCTGCGGATTGCCGATAATCCGCGTGAGCGTCGACCACGGTACGGCCATGGGCCACGCGGGCCACGGCAACGCGAGCGAGCTGAGCCTCGTCAACTCCATCAACATCGCCGCCCAGCTGGCGCGGCACAGGGGGTGAGCGCATGGACAGGTATCTCATAGTAGCGGACGATTTCACCGGCGCGAACGACACCGGCGTGCAGCTGCGCCGCCGCGGCCTGGCCACCAGCGTTATCTTCGCGGGCAAGAAGCTGCCCGTGGGCACCGGCTGTGTGGTCATAGACACCGAGAGCCGAGGCACCACGCCCGGCGCCGCCGCCGCGGCGGTCAGCTCCGCGTGCGTCAATTTGAACTTTGACGACTACAAGTACGTGATAAAGAAGGTCGACTCTACGCTGCGCGGCAACATCGCCGCCGAGGTCGCCGCAATGGACAGCTACTACAAGCCCGAGCTCGTGATATTCGCCCCGGCGCTGCCCGCGCTTGGCCGCACGACGGAGAACGGCGTGCACTGCCTCAAGGGCGTGCCCCTGACCGAGACCGAGCTGGCCCGCGACCCGAAAAACCCCGTCACCGAGGACAACATAAACCGTCTGCTCGCGGCCGCGTACACCGAGACCGTGACGCACGTCTCGCTCGACGAGGTGCGCGGCGGATTCAGCCTGGACGCGGGGCGCGTATTCACCTTTGACGCCGTGACCGACGAGGACATGCGCGCGATTATATCCGCGGCCAAGGCCACGGGCAAGCGCACGCTCTATATAGGCACGGCGGCCATGGCGGACAACATCATGGCCCTCGAGAGCACAATAGCGCCCGCGCTCGGCGTTATCGCCAGCGTCAGCGACGTCACGGGCGGCCAGGTGCGTTCGGCTGAGGCGGCGGGAATAAAGTCCGTCGTAATTCCGTTCCACGAGATACTCAGCGGAGAAAAGACCCGCGCGGAGTACGTGAACGCCGCGGTTGCGAGCCTCAAGGCCGGCTATGACGCGATGGTGGTCAGCAGCAGCACGCTCGACCGCGCCGATTTGGACGCGGCCAGGGCGGAGGGCGCAAAGCGCGGCATGACCCTCCCGCAGGTCAGCGACTATGTGCGCGGCGAGATGGGCGCGCTCGCGGCTGAGGTGCTTGAGGGCAGCGTCGTGGTTTCCGGCGTGTTTGTCACCGGCGGCGACACCGCGCTGGGTCTGCTCGAGGCCTTGGGCGCCGACGGCAGCGAGATACTCAGTGAGGTCAGCGTAGGCATACCCATGATGCGCGTGATAGGC
Source organism: uncultured Oscillospiraceae bacterium (assembly GCA_964467975.1). Taxonomy (GTDB): domain Bacteria; phylum Bacillota; class Clostridia; order Oscillospirales; family Oscillospiraceae; genus Scatomorpha. The sequence goes on from CAYXVA010000155.1 coordinate 3,277, forward strand.
GGACAGGTGGCCGGCGTCAAGATGGTCACCAAGGCCGGAGCCTTCGGCACGCCCGACGCTATAAACAACGCCTTCAGAAAGCTGAAGGAAGTATAAGCAATTATAAGCCGGGCCGGTTTCCGGCCCGACGGAAAGGCAGAGAACATGAGCACTATTCATGCAGTACATATCAACGACAAGGACTCCTGCGTAACCGTCACCGAACCCGTCAAGGCCGGGGACACCGTGGAGTACAACCTCGCCGACGGCACGGTGCAGTCCGTTACCGCCCTGGGCGACGCGCCGATATACCACAAGATTGCCATCGTCGACGTGCCCAAGGGTGAGTATGTCTACAAGTACGGCGAGAAGATAGGCATAGCCGTCTGCGATATAAAGGCCGGCAACTATGTCCACACCCACAATCTCAAGCCCGTCGGGCATCTGCAGGAGGCGTAAGTATGGACAGGACGACATTCATGGGCTACAAGCGCCCATACGGCCGCGTCGGCATCCGCAACCACGTCGTAGTCATGCCCGGCGTCAACTGCGCCGAGATAGCCGCCAGGCGCATAGTTGAAAGCTGCAAGGGCTCGACTCTCCTGACGAACCCCTACGGCTGTGTCCAGAGCCAGAGCGACACGCAGATCACGCTGAAGATACTCGCCGGGCTGCTGGCCAGCCCGAACGTACACAGCGTGCTGATAGTCGGACTCGGCTGCGAGACCATCCAGCGAGACATGTACCTGAACGCCATTGAGGAGCGCTCGCCTGGCAAGCGCGTCGAGTACATCACGATACAGCAGTGCGGCGGTATAGGCCGCACGGTTGCGAAGGGCCTGAGCATAGTGCAGGAGCTGCTCGCCGAGGCCGAGAAGTGCAAGCGCGAGCCGTGTCCGATAAGCGAGCTGATGCTCGGCCTCGAGTGCGGCGGCAGCGACCCGACCAGCGGCATCTGCGCCAACGTGGCACTCGGCATAGTCTCCGACCGCCTCGTCGACATGGGAGGCAGCAGCGTGATAAGCGAGACCAGCGAGGCCATAGGCGCCGAGCACATCCTCAAGGCCCGCGGCGCGACGGCGGAGATAGGCCAGAAGATATACGACACGATAAAGTGGAAGGACGACGTCTACCGCGAGATGGGCGAGGACATCCGCGCCTCCAACCCGACCCCGGGAAATATCCGCTCCGGCCTTACCACGCTCGAGGAAAAGAGCCTCGGCTGCATCAACAAGAGCGGCACGCGCCCCTTCACCGGCT
>CAYXVA010000156.1:0-4488 GCA_964467975.1 uncultured Oscillospiraceae bacterium
TTCTGCTACACAAACCACCCCGAGCTGTACGCGGCATAACAGACTCAATGATAATTTCAGCAAGCAAAAAGCCGGCGGCCCATACCGCCGGCTTTTTGTGTTGTCACATTCTGCACTTTGTGGTAAACTTGTCTCACTCCAAAAAGAGAGGTGCATAGCCAATGTTTGACCCAAACGGGCCGCTTATGTACGCCATGACGGCGGTCGTTATACTGTTCGTCATTGCAATGAGCATACGCTTTATCGTCATGGCCTGGAAGCGCGCAAAACAGCTCGGCATGGACCCGAAGGTCCTGCGCCGCGTCGCGATTTCCTCGGCCATATTCACAATTGCGCCCGCCGTAAGCATACTGCTCGGCGTCATTGCGCTCTCCCGGGCGCTGGGCTTCCCGCTGCCGTGGCTGAGGCTCTCGGTTATCGGCGCGCTCACGTATGAGACCCCCGCCGCGGCGAGCGCCGCGAGCGCAATGGGCACCGATCTGTCCCGGCTGATAACCGATCCCGTCACCTTTGCGGCTATCGCGTGGGTCATGACGCTCGGTATCATCCCCGGGCCCGTGTTGGTGCCGACGATAGGCAAGAAGATAGAAAACGGCGTCATGCGGATACGTCAGAAGGACGAAAAGTGGGGCAGTCTCTTCATGACCGCGCTCTTCCTCGGGATGATAAGCGCGTTCCTGGGCATGATATTTGCGACTGTCAGCGAGGGATTGCGCGGGTGGATACCCTGCTTTGTCATGATAGCCTCGGCGCTTATCATGTGCGTGTGCGCCGTGTTCGTGAAGATACTTCACTGGAAGTGGATGGAGGACTACGCCCTGCCGATAAGCATGCTCGGCGGCATGGCTCTGAGCATACCCATCACGAACCTTGTAAACATGATAGTGGGCTGAGGGAGGCGAGCGAGATGAGAAGAGCACAAAAATACGCTGATTTCCGCGACTATGAGCACTATGTGGGCCGCTGGTGGATGCTCACCGGCTCGCTGCTGCTTTTGGCCGTGCCCGCCACTATCTGCGTGGTCTACGACGCGTGGCCGCCGATAACCGACCTGCTGCGCGGCCTACTCGGCGTCGCGCCGATATACTGGACCGTCGGCACGATTGAAGTGCTGACCTACGTGCCCATGCTCGGTACCGGCGGCAGTTACCTCGGCTTCCTCACCGGCAACCTCACGAGCCTCAAGGTCCCCTGCGCGCTCAACGCGATGCAAGCCAGCGGCGTCGAGGCCGGCACCGAGGAGGGCGAAGTGATTTCCACGATTGCCATCGGCGTCAGCAGCCTCGTCACCACGGCGGTGATAGCCATCGGCGTGCTGCTGCTGAGCTCTCTGCGCGGCTTCCTCGAGTCCGAGGTGTTGCAGCCGGCGTTCGACAACATCCTGCCCGCGCTCTTCGGGCCGCTTGCGGTGGTTTACGTGTCAAAGAACTGGAAGGTCGCCATGGCCCCGCTGATATTCATGGTGGTGCTGTTCATCTGCGTGCCGGCGCTGGCCGACAGCGTGGGCGTGCTCGTGCCCGTGGGCGCGATAATCGCCATCGTCGCGGCGCGCATACTCTATAAGAAAGGTCTGGTTTGATGAAGAAAGCCGTCAAATTCCTGCTCGGCGCGGCCGGCGCGGGCCTCGCCGCCGGGGCTGGCGTTGCGGTCACCCGCGCGCTGAAATTCCGCCCGGCTCCCGAGCTGCGCGCAGACCCGGATGTGGTCACGGTCGACTACGACCGCGTCGTCGAGAGCCTGCGCGAGATGATACGCTGCAAGACCGTCTCGAGCGCCGACCCGGCCAATGAGGACGCCGACGAGTTCGACCGCTTCCGCGCGTATCTCCTCGAGCGCTACCCCACGCTCGCCGCGCAGTGCTCCCCCGAGCGCATAGGCCGCTGCGGCGTGCTCTACACCTGGAAGGGCAAATCCGGCGAGAAGCCGACCGTGCTCATGGCGCACTACGACGTCGTGCCCGCCGACGGCGAGGGCTGGGACGAGCCGCCCTTCGACGCCGTGCTCAAGGACGGGATAATCTGGGGCCGTGGCGCGCTGGATACCAAAGTCACACTCTGTGCGATAATGGAGGCCGCAGAGCAGCTCATAAACGAGGGCTTCGTGCCCGAAAACGACATCTACCTCGCCTTCTCCGGCGAGGAGGAGCCCGCCGGGCCGAGCGCGGGGGACATTGTCACCGCGCTGGAGCAGCGCGGCGTGCGCCCCGCGCTGGTGCTCGACGAGGGCGGCGCGGTGGTCACCGGGGCCTTCCCGGGCGTGAGCGCTCCCTGCGCGCTCGTCGGCACGGCGGAAAAGGGCCAGCTCCGGCTCTCGCTCGAGGCCGAGGGACGCGGCGGCCACGCCTCCTCTCCCCCACCGCAGACCATAGTCGGCGAGCTGGCGGAGGCCGTCTGCGAGGTGGACGCCTCGCCCGCGCCTTTCACCATGACGCCGCCGGTCGAGGAGATGCTAGACACGCTCGGCCGCCATGCGAGTTTCCCGATGCGCCTAGTGCTTGCAAACCTCAAGTGGTTTAAGCCCGTACTGGACATTGTCTGCCAGATAAGCGGCGGCGAGCTCAACGCCCTCATGCGCACCACCTGCGCGGCGACGCAGATGTCCGGCAGCCCGGAGAACAACGTCCTGCCCGCGAAGGCGAGCGTCGGCTTCAACCTGCGCGTCATAAACGGCGAGAGCTGCGATGAGGCGGAGCAGCGTGTGCGCGACGCGGTGAGCGACCCGGATATAACGATGCGCCGCCTCTACGCCGCCGAGCCGAGCCGGTACTCGTTCTCCGAGGGCGAGGCCTGGGATAAGCTCACGGGCGTCATAAAGCGCACCTGGCCGAAGGCCGTCGTCAGCCCATACCTGATGCTCGCGGCCAGCGATTCTCGCCATTACGACCGCATAAGCCGCAACGTCTACCGCTTCTGCCCGCTCGAGCTCACCAAGGAAGAGCGCGCCACGATACACGGCGTGAACGAGCGCATCCCCACCTGGAAGGCCGTGAAGTGCGCCGAGTTCTACGTGCGCCTGATAAGCGAGTGCTGACTTCTTTCCGCGGCGCAAGCGGACACTGCGCAGAGCCCACCAACGGCTCTGCGCGCGGCACAGACCGAAACACGAAAATTAACACGATTTTAGGAGGCCGGACAAATGCGAAAAAACTTCTCCCGCACGACGGCGCTTGCCGCCGGAACTATAGTAATGCTTATAAACGGCGTAATTTACGCCTGGAGTATATATTCCGTTCCCTTTGGCGCCGGCTTCGGCTGGGACAACGCACAGCTGGGCATGTGTTTCACCATCATGCTCGCATGCTTCTGCCTAGGCGGCGTCGGCGGCGGCGCGATAGCGGCAAAGCTGGGCGTCGGCTTTTCGATACCCGTCGGCGGCGTGCTGGCGTTTGCGGGCTATCTGCTGTGCATGTTTTTGCAGGCCGACCGGCTGTGGCTTCTCTACGGCGCGTTTGCCATCGCGGGTCTCGGAGTGGGCTTCGTGTATAACGGCGTGATAAGCGCCGTCGTACCCCGCTTCCCGGACAAGCGCGGCTTCGCCTCGGGCGTGCTGCTCATGGGCTTCGGAGCAAGCTCGCTCGTGATTGGCACCCTCGCGTCGAACCTTATCGCCTCCCCGAGCTTCGGCTGGCACCTGACGTACATACTCACCGGCGCGCTGATTCTCGTCTCCGCCGTTGTGGGCCGGTTCTTCGTGCTCCCGCCCAAGGCCGAAAGCGGGGCGCAGTCCGCGCCCGAGCGCGGGCTCACGCCGAGTCAGATGCTCCGCACCTCCCGCTTCTGGATTTTCTTTGTCGCCGCGCTGATAGGCACGGGCTTCGGCTCGGGCCTTATCGCGCACGGCAGCTACATCTTCTCCGAGGGCGGGGCCGCGCCGCAGCTCGCCACGCTCTCCGTGGGCCTAGTGAGCGTCATGAACGGCCTCGGCCGGATTGCCTTCGGCGCGCTGCATGACCGCTTCGGCTTTAGGATTTCGCTCGCGACCGACGCGGCGCTGTACATCGTCTGCGGCGCGCTCGCGGCCTTCGCGCTGGGCAGCGGCGTGACCGTACTGCTTATCGCGGCGATGATGGTGATAGGCGCGTGCTACGGCGCTGTGCCGACCATCTCGTCCTCGGTCGCGCAGGAGTTTTTCGGCCCGGCGCACTACGGGCAGAACCTGAGCATAATAAACCTCAACATCATGCTCGGCTCCTTCGCCTCGACCATAGCCGGCAGCATCCAAACCTCCACAGGCTCCTACGCCGGGGCCTTCTGGCTCTTCACCGCCCTCGAGGCCGTCTCGCTCGTACTGTTTCTCATCCTCGGACGCACGAAGGACATTGAATATTAGAATTAATACCTTTAACTCTTTTTATACGTATGAACCGCCCCAGATTGCACCGCCCCAGATTGTGCGGGCAGCACAAAAAAGGCCCCTGGTAGGAAATATGAAGTTTTAGGCGGAGAGGCGTCGCGCAAGCGGCGCCTCTCCAGTCTTTAGCTGGATGCG
>CAYXVA010000157.1:0-2594 GCA_964467975.1 uncultured Oscillospiraceae bacterium
TTTTCTTTCGGGGTCTGGGACGCTTTCTTTGTGCAAGGAACAAAGAAAGCGCCCCGGAAATTATTTAAAAGCAGCAAAACACCCGAGCGTGAAAGAATAAACTTTGCTTCCCACGCGGGGCGGGGCATGTTATACTGCTGACAAACGCAAAGGAGGAAGCAGTATGGCCTTCGACTTCAAGAAAGAGTACCGTGAATTCTACCTGCCAAAGTCCAAACCCGAGATTGTGGACGTGCCGGATATGCGCTTCGTGGCGGTGCGCGGCAGGGGGGACCCGAACGAGCCGGAGGGGGAGTATCAGCGGGCGGTCGGCGTGCTCTACTCCGTCTCGTACACGCTCAAGATGAGCTACAAGACCGAGCGGAAGATACCCGGTTTCTTCGAATACGTTGTGCCGCCGCTCGAGGGCTTCTGGGAGCAGGACGGCGAGGGCGGAATCGACTATAGCCGCAAGGGCGATTTCCGCTGGATATCCGCGATACGTCTCCCGGATTTCATCACGCCGGAGGACTTCGGCTGGGCGGTCAGGGCGGCCTCGGGAAAGAAGGGGATAGACTGTTCCGGCGCGGAATTCCTGACCCTCAAAGAGGGGCTGTGTGTGCAGATGCTGCACACGGGCCCATACGACAGCGAGCCGGAGAGCGTCAAGCTCATGGACGCCTTCGCTGCGGGCGAGGGTTATGACGTGGATATAAGCGCCGAGCGGCTCCACCACGAGATTTATCTCTCCGACCCGCGCCGGACCGCGCCGGAAAAACTGCGGACAGTCATACGTCATCCCGTCAAAAAGCGCGCATGACAGCTTGCGCACCCTCGCGGATTAGGGTATAATTAATTATTCCTGTGGATAAAGGAGAGAGAAGAATGAAGTTTTCGTCCAAGATAGAGCGCTGCGAGCTGTCCCCGATGCGCAAGTACGCCCCGTACGCGGACGCGGCCAGGGCGAGGGGGATGCGGATTTTCCCACTGAACATAGGCCAACCGGATATTGAGACGCCGAAGGAGTTCTTTGCCGCCGTGCGCGAGTTTTCGGCCCCGGTGCTCGAGTACGCGCCGTCCGGAGGAGTCGCGGCATACCTTGAAGCTGTTCGCGACTACTATCACCGCATTGGACAGACGGACCTGACATGCGCCAATATCCTCGCCACCAACGGCGGCAGCGAGGCGCTGTGGATGACAATGAGCACAATACTCGACGACGGCGACGAGATCATCGTCCCCGAGCCGTACTACCCGAATTACTCCACCTTCGTCACCCTCGCGGGCGGCAAGGTCCGGCCCATTCCGACTGCCGCCGAGGAGGGCTACCACTACGCCAAGCGCGAGAAGATTGAGGCCCTCATAAACGAGCACACCCGCGCGATAATGTTCACCAATCCGGGCAACCCCACCGGCGCCGTGCTCACCCGCGCCGAGATGAGGATGCTCGCCGAGATAGCGCACGAGCACAACCTCTTCATCGTCGCCGACGAGGTCTACCGCGAGTTCTCCTATGACGGAGAGCAGATGGCCAGCATGCTCGAGTTTCCCGAGGCGGCCGAGAATGTGATTGTTATCGACTCCGTGTCCAAGCGCTTCTCCGCCTGCGGCGCGCGTATCGGCGCGGCGATATCCCGCAACATGGACTTCATGAGTGAGGCTATGAAGGTCTGCCAGGGCAGGCTTTGCTGCCCGACGCTCGACCAAGTAGGCGCCGCCGCGCTCTACAGTGTCGGAAGCGAGTACTTCGCTGCGGTCAAGGACGAGTACCGCCGCCGCCGCGACACGGCCTACGACATGCTCATGCAGATCCCCGGCGTCGTATGCCGCAAGCCCGAGGGCGCGTTCTACCTGATGGCCAAGCTGCCCGTGGACAGCACCGACGCCTTCCAGATTTGGATGCTCGAGCACTTCTCCGCCAGTGGCGACACCGTCATGATAACCCCGGGCGAGGGCTTTTACACCACGCCCGGCAAGGGCGCCGACGAGGCGCGCCTGGCCTACGTCCTCAAGCACGACGACCTCGTGCGCGCAATGCGCGTCCTCGCCGAGGGTATCGAGGCGTACAACAACCGCTGAAACCGGACCCGGGGGACCCTTTGGGGCTTCCCGGGACTCGCACCGGCGCTTTACCGAGCGCGCCGGTTAAAAACGTATGAAAAAGCGCCCCCGGTCAACGGAGGCGCTTTGTTCAAATGCGTTCTTTACAGCGCGGCGACTATGGCGTCATAGACGGCGTCCTGGCCGTCGCACATGACGACGATAACGGTGCCGTCGTCGAGCTGCTCGAGCCTGGCGTTCTCAGCGATAGTGAGCTGATCCGGCAGGTAGTTGGTGAAGCTCTGCACGGTATTGTCGAGGTAGGCCTGCAGGCCGTTCATGACGGTCTCGGCGCTGCCCTCGGCGGGCTTGAACAGGCCCACGCAGTAGGCCTGGACGTTCATGAAGGACATGCTGACCGCAAACGCGTCAATGTCGTCGGCCGTGAACCCGAGAGTCTGCCAGCCAATCTCGCCGAAGTCCTCGCTTGTGGTCACGATGGGGCGGTCGGTGTTCTCCTGCTCGTCACGCGCGCCGGTTATGGCCTCGGCGTAGTGGGCGGCGAGCTTTTCGCC
>CAYXVA010000157.1:2604-4488 GCA_964467975.1 uncultured Oscillospiraceae bacterium
GAGCTCGGGCTCCTGGGTCGGGGTCGGTGTAGGATCGCTGGCGGGAGTGCCGCAGGCGGCGAGCAGGCTCAGGCACAGAGCGGTACCCAGAATAAGGGCCAGGGTCTTTTTCATTTTTTCATTCTCCTTGCTTGGTTGTGTATTCGGCGGCCGTGCGGCCGCGAGGCATTAGACTGCTGCGCCGTAAAAATGTTCCCGCAATGCAAAAATTTTTTCAGGAGGCGAAAACCGTGGAAACGCGCAGAATTGACGAGACTTGCTGCTTCAGCGGACACCGGGCCGCAAAGCTGCCCTGGGGCCACAGCGAGGACGACGGGCGCTGTCTGCGTCTCAAGCGCGAGCTCGACGGCGTCGTAGAGCAGCTCTACGGCGACGGCATACGATGGTATATCTGCGGCATGGCCCTGGGCAGTGACATGTACTTTGCCGAGTCCGTGCTCAAACTGCGCGGGAAGCATCCTGACGTGAAGCTCGAGGCCGCAATACCATGTTTCGGCCAGGACGAGCGCTGGAGCGGCGCACAGCGCGAGCGGTATGAGCGGCTGCTGGACAGCTGCGACAAGCGCACGGTTATCAGCCACAGGTATACCTTCGACTGTATGGAGAAACGCAACATGTATATGGTCGAGCAGTCACGGACGCTCGTGGCGGTGTTCGGCGGAGGCAGGGGCGGCACGTTCAACACGATACGCTATGCGCTCAAGCTCGGCCGCGAGGTGATAGAGCTCGAGTGTTGACCCCCGCACAGGCAGAAATTGGCACGCCGCGTGGGAAACCGGGCCTTTACATACCGCGCGGATTGGTGTATAATACTTCGCCTACTCTTATTAATGCGGAGCGTGTTATGAAAGACGTTATAATTTCCATCACAGGTACACAGTACTCGACTCAGGACGCCGACGAGGCTGTTGAGCTCGTGACCGACGGCAAATATTGTTTCAAGGATGGGCACGGCAAGCTCATGTACACCGAGAGCGCCCTCACCGGAATGGAGGGCACGGAGACCAGCTTCCTGATCTCTCCCGGCAAGGTGATACTCTCGCGCGAAGGCACGCTTACCAGCCGTATGGTCTTTCGCGAGGGCACCAAGAACACCTTCCTTTACGACACGCCCTACGGCTCCACAACTATGGGGCTCGACACGAGAAGGGCGGAGAGCTTGAGATAGACTACATCGTGGACTTCGACCACGCGGTCGTGGGACGTAACCGGGTTAAAATAAACGTGAGAGAACAGCTGGGGGGAATAAACAGTGGCAAATCTTGTTGAGGCGGCGAAGCTGCAGATTGGCGCACTACTCGCCGAGGCGCAGGCAAAGGCCGCGGAGAAGGGCGAGCTGCCGGAGGCGGCGCCGCTTTCCGGGACCGTTGAAATACCCAAGGACGCCAACAACGGCGACTTCGCCGCAAACCACGCCATGACCGGCGCAAAGGCGCTGCGCATGGCGCCGAGGAAGATAGCCGACGCACTAGTGGCAAATATCGTGCTCGACGGCAGCTGGTTTGTGAGCGCCGAAGCCGCGGGGCCGGGATTTATCAACTTCCGCCTCGGCCCGGCCTGGTACGGCGACGTGCTCGCCGCCGTGCAGAGCGAGGGCGCGGACTACGGCCGCAGCGACGCGCTGAAGGGTCAGAGGATAATGGTCGAGTTCGTCTCCGCCAACCCCACGGGGCCCATGCACATGGGCAACGCGCGCGGCGGCGTCCTCGGCGACACGCTCGCGGAGGTGCTCTCCCGCGCGGGAGCCGACGTCTGGCGCGAGTTCTATGTGAACGACGCCGGAAACCAGATTGAGAAGTTCGCCACCAGCATCGACGCGCGCTACAGGCAGCTCGTCCTGGGCGAGGGCGCCGTCGAGTTCTCCGAGGACGGCTACCACGGCGA